>JAFQOC010000548.1 GCA_017420845.1 Clostridia bacterium | reverse complement strand
GGTCACGGCGCACGAGGGGGGGCATGCTTGGGGCAAGGGGGATCACAGGGGGAGTCCCTGAACCAACTCCACCAATTTCTGATAGCGGGGATGATCCCGCAGAGGATCCAGCTCGGGGGTCTGGAGCTTGCGGGAGAGTTTTTCCCGAAGGATGGATGTCTGCACGAAAGCGAAGTCTGCCGTGTGCTCCAGCAGGGGGGTGCGCATGAGGGATCTCCATGAGATCTTGCCCTCGGTCGGGGAGCCTTCTTGGAAGAGACGGATCCAGTAATTGACCGACTCCTCCAGGTTGTCCATGGCCTTTTCTCCGTCACCGTTTTCCAGATGGGCCGCCGCCAGCAAAAGGTACAGGTCACCCGAATCGAAATCGTGGTAGGGGGGCGGGCAGTTGTCACCGAAGATGGCCTTCAGCATGGCGAAGAAGGTCTCATAGACCTTGATGGCCTCGGTGTATTGGCCGTTTTGGTGATAGGCTTTACCCAAACGGGCAATACCATCTTCCAAAACTTGCAAGGTGAGCGCCAAATCACTGCACAGGCAGGTGACGGCGCTATCGTAGTGTCCCGTGGCACTGTGCACGTCGGCCAGGAAGGAACAGGCGGTAAAGCCGTTGCGGGCGGGGAAATTACGGGCTTCGGCGGTGGCCCGCTCGTATTCCCCCCGAGCCAGATGCAGAAACACCAGATTTTGACGGGCGGTCAAAATCTCGGTCATATTCTCCGAGCGAGCGGTGATCCGCTCGGCCATGCGTACCGTCTCTTCCGCGATCTGCTCCCCCCGCTCGGGATCGTAGATCCAGCCGTTGTCGGGCAGGGACAGGGAGGTGCCCAGACTCATACAGACGTTCAGGAGCACCAAATTGGAGGGGTACTTTTTCAGCCCCCTGCAAAGCTCATCATAGGCCGCGAGATAGGTCTCCCGCTGTCCGTACCTTTCCATAGCATGGGTTTTTTCCACGATCTCCCACGCCTCGCTCGTCTCGGTGGTGGTGTCCAGCCCGAACAGCACGTCGGTGCTGACCCCGAACACCGAGGCCAGCGGGACGATTTGGGATATGTCGGGCATACCGCTCTCGCTCTCCCACTTGGACACGGCTTGGGAGGTGATATTCAGCCGCTCGGCCAGCTCCTCCTGGGTAAGGCCTCGCTCCTTTCGGAGGCGGCGGATGGTCTTTCCGATGGAACCTGTCATATTTGTAACCATTGCTTTCGCCTTGCGAAAGCTTCCTTTCTTGCGGAATTGGGGCTGGTTTTGCTACGCAAAATCGCCATCGCTCCGATGGCGAAAGCCACAAAACGCTGTTTGAAAGATCTATCTTTCAAACCTATCTCCTTTTTCATTAGTTTCGGTACCGTACCCATAGGATACCACAAAAGCGCGGGGATGTGAAGCGACCCGTCAGCGACCTTGACCCAACGGAGCGTTGGATTTTTGGGGTTTCAGTATAGCACAGTTGGGGGCGGTTGTCAACCGAGGGGCAGAAAAAGTGCGCCGTGGGGGTCACGGCGCACCTATTCTTATGCTTCGGTCTCGGGTTCAGCCGTACCGATGGGAACACCCGGCATAAGCTCGGGAGCATGCTTGTAGATCATGTTCTTCCACTCTGTTTCGTCGCAGTCCAGAAATTTGTCTCCGCTCTTCCACTCACCGAGTCGCCATTGGCGGAACTTTTGTACGCCGTTTGAAATATCCTCGTAGTCCCCCGGCTCGTAGTTGATACGCACCACGTAGCCCCGTAGGTCGTAGGGCGGGTCGGTGGGGATGGGCACCAGCATCTGAAAACGGGTAAACCGCATCTCCTCGATATCCTTGAGTATGTCGGCGTGTTGGGATTCCTCCAGAACGGCTACGGGGGTATGGATCTCGGGATCAATGTCCACAACACCCTCGGGAAAATAGTAGATTTCGATGGAGGTAATGCCCTCGGTGCCGTACTCAAATTCGTAGTCGGTGGGGATGTTGACATAGCAGGAGGACAGAGACAGGGCGAGGAGCAACAGGACGGCGAGGCACAGGGCGGTCTTTTTCATGGTGGTTCTCCTTTACAATATGCTTTTGGGGGCTTCACCTATATAGACGCAAAAGATCCCGCAGTATTACAGTTTTTCTGAAACTTTTCAAAAAAACAGCTCACACCTTCCCCACAGACCCGAACAGCCGCATC
>JAFQOC010000547.1 GCA_017420845.1 Clostridia bacterium | reverse complement strand
GCTCTCCTTCATCGTCATAGAAGGTGGCGTAGGGGGGGCAGACGTCAATGATGCCGCCGCGGATGGCGAACTGACCGGGCCCCTCCACCATGTCTACGCGGGCATACCCCGCCCCCACTAAAGCGGCAGCCAGATCGGCAGGCTCAATGGGGGTGCTGTAGTCCAGATGGACCGAGGTGGCGCGGAGACGGTCGGGGGGGATGGTGTAGCCCAGGGCCGCGTCGGGGGTGGTGATGACGGCGTCGTAGCCTCCTGTGATCAGACCGGACAGCACCTTCAGACGCTCGTGCTCGCATTCGTGGGAGGCGGTGACTCCCGCGCCGTAGAAGGAAAGGTCGCGGGCGGTGTAGAAGGCGGCCTTGAGACCAAACCGCTTCAGGGTCTGCTTCATACGGACGCAGTCCATCTCCTCGGGGCAGACGATCAGAGCGGACTTATTGTCGGTCTTGGTGGCGGTGTTGAACAGGCAGGTGTCCTCAATGAGCGCAATGATAAAGGCCTCGGAGGCGCCCTCGCACAGGCCGTTGGCGAGGAGGGGCAGAGGCTTATCCTTGAAACCACGTCGGACGGCCGAGAGAAGCTGGCCGTACTCAGGGTCGGTGCGGATGGCGGAGGTTAGGAGGTTCATGAAAAGTCCTTTCGAGATAGAATCAATCAGAAACCCGCCAGGGTTTCTTTCCTTCACGCGCCACAGGCGCATTTCACTTGCGCGAAGCGCAAATTTCATACGCCGCAGGCGTATTTCACGCTTGCCGACGGCAAGCATTTCACTGCACCCGCAAGGGTGCCAAACGCCGAAAGGGTAGCATTTTCCGCCCCCCGGGGGGTCAAACGCTACCGAAACGGTTATATGTGGGGCTCATCCTTTGCGATTACAGATCTGCATGGCGCCGTCGAGGTCGCCCCGGATCAGATGCTCAATGCCCTCGCAGGCGATGGGGAAGAGGGATTTGAGCTTTTCCAGCTCGGAGGGGGAGAAGGTGGATAGCACCCAGTCCTTCATGTCATAGTCGGGGTGGGGCTTCTTGCCCACGCCGAAGCGGATGCGGGGGAACTGATCGGTGCCCAGCTCGTCGATGATACTGCGCAGACCCCGCTGACCTCCGTCGGAGCCCTTGCCGCGGACCCGCATTCCGCCCACGTCCAGGCTCACGTCATCCGAGCAGACGATGATACGAGCGGGCTCGATCTTGTAGAACTTGGCGGCGGCGGCCACGGCCTCTCCCGAGGCGTTCATGTAGGTCTGGGGGCGCATGAGCAGGACCCTGGCACCCGCAATGGTGGTTTCCCCCACCAATGCGTTGAATTTGGAACGGTCGGTGGGGCAGTGGTAGGTCTCACAGACCTTGTCCATGCAGAGGAATCCCGCGTTGTGGCGAGTCAGAGCGTACTGCTTGCCGGGGTTGCCCAGACCCACCAGCAGGTGGGTGATGGGTTGTGTGGAGGCGGGAGTCCTGTTCTGCTCCAGCCGCTTGAAAATGTCGAAAATGTCTGCCATGAGAATTCCTTTTCAAGTAATATGGAATGATGTGGGGGCGGGATCGGGCTTTACGCGAAATAATCCCGGAATCTTTCGGGAGCGAAGACCTCCCGCAGGGAGCCGCAGTACCCGAATACGGAAGCCCCCATGTACCGCACGCTTTCGGGAATGACCACCCGATAGAGAGAGGAGCATTCCCGGAAGGCATAGTGGTCGATATCGGTAACGCCCTCGGGAATGATCACCTCGGTCAGGGATTTACAGCCCTCAAAGGCGGCGTATCCGATTTTGGCCAGCCCTCGGGGGATGGTCAGCCGTGTCATCCTGCCGCACCGTCGAAAGGCAAAATCTCCCAAAAACGCAAGGCTGTCGGGGAGGATGACGGCGCCCAGATTACAACAATCCTGAAAGGCGAAGTCTCCGATATAGGTGATACCAGCGGGGATCTCCAGATAGGACAAAAGGGCGCACCCCTCAAAGGCGTGATCCTCGATCCGGGTCACGGAGGGGGGGATGACGGCTCTGTCCAGATTGATGCTTTTGACCCCGATGATGCTATAGGTCCGACCGTCGGGATTCACTTGGGTCACGAAGGGGGAGAGAGCATCATCCGCCGAGGGGGAAGCATTCTGCTGTCGCAGATCGGCGCCGCAATTGGGGCAGAAATTGGAGTCGGCACAGGCGGCTCCGCAGGCAGGGCAGAAATTCATACGCGGTACCTCTCTCGGGTGATTTGGGCCGTCAGGAACGTCGGACAAGCTTGGCGTTGGGACTGTTGGCGAATACGTTGTCCCCCATTTTTGGGCCGGCCGCGGGGAGGCTGACCGAGGTCAGCTTGGCACAGTTATAGAATGCGTTGGCCTCGATCAGGGTCACGCTGTTGGGAATGGTGACGGCACGCAGGGACGAGCACCCGTTGAAGGCGTTGGATCCAATGACTGACAGGCGGCTCGGTAGGGTGACGTCGCCCAGCTTTGGACAGTTCTGAAAGGTAGCGTAGCCGAGCTCGGTGAGGCTGTCCGAAAGCTCCGCAGTCTCCAGCTTAACACAATTCTGGAAGGCGCAAATCCCCAAAGAGGTAACGCTGTCGGGAATACGGACGTGCTCCAGAGAGGAGCACCCCGCAAAAACGTGTTGACCCAGCAGGACGAGGGTGGAGGGCAGGACAATGGATTCCAGAGAGGAGCACCCCGTAAAGGCGTTATCCTCAATGCGGGTGACTCCCTCGGGAACCGTCAGGGTATGCAGGGAGGTACAGCCCATGAACGTAGAGTGGTTGATCTCGGTAATGCCGCGGGACAGGGACACCGAGGCCAGAGCTGTACAGCCCGCGAAGACGCTGTGACCGATCCACGTCACGCTGTCGGGAAGTGAGACCGAGCAGAGCTGGTCGCAGTCCCGGAAGGCCTCGGGCATAATGGAGGTGACGCAGTCGGGCAGGCGTGCCTCCCGAAGGGTCTTTGTCTTGAGCCTGACCACGGTATAGGTCTCGCCGTCCGCGTTCAGAAAAGCCTCAAAATCAGTCAGAGCCGCTTTGGGGTCCTTGGCAGGCGCGCCGGCGGC
>JAFQOC010000546.1 GCA_017420845.1 Clostridia bacterium | reverse complement strand
CCAACGAAAACGTAAGGATCACCGCAGAAAACGTACAGCATATCGGTGAGTGTATCGCGCTGTCTGCCATCAAGAAAATGATGCGGTTTGCACACCATCCAAAGTCCTTGGACAAACTGTATGCCGGTCTTGTCGAGGACATCTACCACAGCAATGGCTACAATACGACCTTCTCGGACGGTTACGATCTCGCATCCGAAGTGATCTGTTTCCTCTGCCAATACATGGGTCACAATTTGGACGATCTGGCTTGTCAGAATCGTAAAGGCGAGTTACTGACTGTCCGTTTTGCCTGTTACCGTCACGCCTTGCGGTATATCGAGAAGGAATATCTGTCCGCGTTCAAGACCATCAGCATCGAAGAATGCTCGCCGGCCGATGCTTCCATTGACTTCGAGACCCAGTATGAGATTGAGGACTATACCAAGGTCGATACGATCATCCATCAAATGCGGTTGACCATTGCAGAAAAAGAGACTTTGAACTACTACATGGCGGGACTCGGATTCGTGGCGATCGCGCAGATGCAGAATGTCAATAACACGACTGTTTGGCGTCGCAGAAAGAGCATACAGAAGAAGTACCTGCGATATGTGGTCATGCAAGGCTGACTACTCTTACCATAATAATAACGCCGAGAGTAACCGTAATTGGTCGCTCCCGGCGTCAACTGATAGTTGACAATATTTATCAACTATCTCTTTACATTTGGGCTGTTCTGTGATATAATAAAAACAGTTCCGGAGCAATTTACCTTTTGGAGGGAAATTTACATGGCAAATCTAAAGATAGGTGAAAAAATCAAAGTAAAAAGGCGCGAGCGTGAACTAACACAAGAGGAGCTTGCCAGTATGCTCGGTGTAAGCAAAGCAGCAGTCAGCAAGTGGGAAAATGAAGAAAGCTACCCCGATATAACCATGCTTCCACAAATAGCGAAACTATTCCATATAACGATGGATGAACTTTTCGACTATACTTTGGAGTACAAACCGTTAGTTATCGTGAATGAATATCATTTTGGGCTGTCTCTTGACACTGTCGATAAGCGTGTTTTGGATCACGGAACCGTGAAATCTTGCGGTGTATATAAAACCGAACGTCTGGTTGGTGAGAATATCGAATCCACATGGGAAACGCGGGTTGAATTTATCTCCACGGAAGAGAATTTTCCGTATATACTTCAGCAATATATAAAACCCGGTCATCTGACAGATGGATACAGTATGAGACTCGCGGACGGCAAGATAATCGACGATGACAAACCAAACAAGCATTTTGTTTGTAAGGAGAAAGTGTGGGAGTACAGAACGACCGACCGAAAATATTTGCGTCAAATGCTGAAAGAACTGCGCGAAATGGGATTTTCGGATGAAGATGATGTGTAAATCAACTTCATAATTAGCCGCTGTCGGCTTTCTAGAAAAATACTTCATACCATATCAAAAAGAATGCCGCCGAAGGTAACCGTAATTGGTCGCCCTCGGCGGTGAATGTTTAACATGAGTAGTAACAAAGCTACGCTTTATGCAATTGAATACTTCTTGGCATATTCAAGAACAACGTTTCGAAAATGTTCATGCTTAAAGTTATGCCTGATATCCGTAATGTCTACATACATCCCCTGCATTAAACTCTGAATAATTGTTTCTGCCAAAAAAGCCTCAAAAACATAGTCATCCGTAAACGCTTGCTCAATATCAGTATTCATTCCGTTGCTAATACCTTCAATAGCATAACGATAGATTAAACTCTCCCGTCCCAATTTCTGCTCCATAATCTTCAAACAATTAAGGCCGTCAATAAGATCGGATATCTTGACTTTCCCCTTAAAAAATAGGGTGGACTCCCCACAGCGTAAAATATAATCAATAGTTGTTTCAAAAACATCGGCAAGTGTCGGTAAAATTGATATATCAGGCAAAGTTTCGCCCCGTTCCCATTTACTAACTGCTTGGAAAGTAACGCCGAGCCGATCACCTAGATCGGCTTGCGTCATGTTTTTACTGGTACGTAGCATGGCAATAGTAGCCCCGATTTTCTTACTGTCCATAGTTCATCTGCTCCTTTATAGAATATGTAAAGCCGGCTTCCAAAGATATTATAGCAGAATACCACGGATAAATCAATAACCCGTAAAGTTAGTTTTCAACACTCAAACTCAACGTGATAGGTTTTTGTAAATTGTCCACGAAAAAGCTCTTTTTTCCCCCTTTGGCACCCTAACGTGTGCTTGTCTTATACAAGTCGGCTCGCTGCGCTCGCCGAGACAAGCACACGCCCGCACTGCAACCAAACGAAAAAGAAAAATCCAAAGCCGAGCGGTCGCGGAGTCGCCCGCTGAGCCGCTTGGGCGTACGTCCGCGATCACGCTCGGCGGCTTTTTGGATAGATTTCGTTTTTGGCCGTTTGTTGGAGTGCCGCCGGGTGAGATCGTCAGTCCTCGTGTTATCGTTTTCAGTCTCTGTGCGAGATTTGTCCAGCAGGTAATCAAAATCCGCCAGTTCCGTAAGTTGACAATCACAATTCGGTATGCTACTCGGGGACTTATATACACGGTGACGAGGTGGTGGACAAGATCTATCCGCCTATCGTGGATTCGGAGATCTTCGCCAAAGTCCGAGCCAAGGTGTCTTGCAACAAAATCGGGAAGCACAGTAACGCAGTGGTCTACCTGCTTCGCCAGAAAATGAAGTGCGGCTATTGCGGAGAGAACATGATCGGTGAGTGCGGCACATCAAAACAGGGAGTTCGTACCTACTACTACAAATGCCACGGACGAAAAAACTTGCGGAACGGGTGCAAGTAACAACCATACCGCAAGGAAATACTCGAAAAATTCGTGCTGGACAGCATCATCGCCGTACTGAAAAAGCCCGGGCAAATGGATTACATCGTCCAAGGGCTCTTGGCTCTACAGGAATCTCAGATCAAAGCCAACTCTACATTGAGCATCCTGGAAAAGGAGCAGAAACAAAATGAAAGCGCGATGGAGAACATCATGAACGCTGTCGAACGTGGCTTTTATACCACCGCCGCCAATAAGCGCATGAAGGAGCTGGAAGACCGACAGGCAGAACTGGAACGCTTGATCATTATTGAACGCAGCAAGATGCAGGTCAAGGTGACTGAAAAGGAAATCCGCGCCTACTATGAGTCTGCCCTCATGAAGGAACCCCAGATGCTCATAAACTTCCTTATACGCGAGATCATCGTGTTCGACAACGAGATCCACATCTATTTCAATAGCCCCTTACAGACGGGTCCTGACGCAAGTCAGGGCCTTTCTGTTTGTGGCAGGGAAACGACCATACCCGCGCATATTCAGAACTCGTATGAGCTGAAACGAAAGAACGTGAGGCTGACGATCACCATCTGAAAACGCTATGTGGAAAAAGAAAAACAACCTAAACCGAATAATTCGATTTAGGTTGTTAGTGGTGAGCCAATCCGGAATCGAATCCGTCAATTATGAGAACTGTTGCTGAACCCGCCCAAATGATACGGAATAATTGTTGTGTCAACCTATAGAGTTGATATATACAACGGGGGGTTGAAGATGTGTGTTCCTGTAGCGGCCACTATGGGAAACCATTGACATAATAGTTTTTTGTGCTATAATACAGCCCGCCGGGGAGAAGAAACTGTTGTGTACATGAATGGCATTCCCCCATCTCCGCCAGTAAGAACCTAAAACGAACACTGTGTGTTTGGGTTAGGTTCTTCTTTTTTTCCTTTGGCCCGTGAGGTATACTGATGCTTTTCGGTGCCGCCAATGCCCTCAGAATCGTCTGTACGGCTCGTTTCACACGTTCCATATCGATATCGAAATTCTCCTTCCGCCCCGTATAAACAGAACCGCCCCGACTTTCATCGGAACCGTTCCGCGTAGGCTTATGGAAAAAGATTTCAATTACCGATCGAAGATCGGAGGTCATCGTGCATGACGATTTCATCACCCAAAGCTTTCGTATCGGGTCAACTATACGAAGGCCTTTTGTTTCGCGCCCGTAACCCCAGGAGCCAAAAAGCTTCTTGCTGCATCCCGGATGGCTTGATTCTGTTGACAGAACGGTGTTTTTGTGCTACAATAAAGCTGTAATTCCCCTTCCGACCGTCCGTAGTTACGGACGAATTCCCCAAACGGAGCGTGCGCCTATGGATGAGAAAGAGAACAAACGGTCTGTCCCGGATGCCGACGGGCAGAAAACCGCGCCCCGAGAGGCCTTGAGCATGGACAGCATTGAGGCCCCTGTGAACGTTCTTTACGGTAAGATCGCGCAAGGGTCAGAGCTGCCGTTTGTGGCCCGATCAACAGGCAAGTATCGCGAGGGGCGGGGCTTTTCCTACTACCGCGAGGGCTTTGACGCCTACTGCTTTTTCGTGACGGTCAGCGGCGCGGGAGAGATCACCTACCGCGGTGAGACCAGGCGGGTGGAGCGAGGGGATATGGTCTTTGTCAGCAGTGCCCTGCCCGCCCTGACCCGCAGTCTCAACGACGACTGGCGGTTCTGCTTTGTCAATATCGCAGGGGAGTACTGCGGGTATTTCGAGAGCCTTTGGAATCAGGGGGGCTTTACCGTGATCCGCCCACGGGAAGCGGGGCACTATACCGAGCTTCTGGACCGTATTACCAAAGAGCTGGGAAATCCTTCACCCATGGGAGAGCTGACGGTCAACCTGCTGATCACGCGGCTGCTCACCGAGGCCTTGGAGGAGTATTACGGAGGGGAACCCTCTCCCAAGCAATATCCCGCATGGGTGCGAGAGGCGACTGCCGTTCTGTCCGAGAGGTGT
>JAFQOC010000545.1 GCA_017420845.1 Clostridia bacterium | reverse complement strand
GTATGACCTTCATGCGCTTCACCGTGACCCTCTCCGCCGAGCTGACGGGTGGGGAAGCCATGACCGTTTCCTCCGAAACCACGGTGGATTACAGCCCCGCCGCCATCACCGCCCCCGCTGACGCCGCCGACTATGCCGAGGCATCCTATGACGAGCTCTTCGGCTTCCAGCTTCCCGAGATCAACCCCGAGGAGGCTACCGCCGTAGGCCTTCCCGTGGATGGGGACAATTACACCGTTGGCGGTGAGAACGCCGCCGTATCCGCCGAGGAGCAGTTCTACTTCCTGTACCTGTACGCCCCCTACTACGAGGGCAAGACCTTCACGGTCTACGGCAACGTCACCGAGGATGAGGCCGGAAACCTTGTCGTATCGGTGGGCGAGGATCTGTATTTCGCAGTCTACTTTGACGGCGTTTCCGCTCCCGCATCCGGCTCCTACGTCAAGATCACCGCCACCTTTAAAAAGACAGTGGACATGGGGGATTACGTGGACTTCGACTGCTTCACCATGATGGTCACCGCCTGCGAGACCCTGGGCGAGGCTGTGGGCCCCAACGGCGGTAAGCTCATGTTCATCACCGCCTCCTCCCTCAACGTCCGTACCTCCTCGGATACCTCCTCCTCTGCCAACATTCTGGGTCAGCTCAGCCATGGCGACATGGTCGAGGTCTTTGAGCAGGACGAGAAGGGCTGGTACCGCATTGAGTTCAACGGACAGAAGGCGTACATCAGCAACAAGTACGTCTCCGAGACCAGACCCTGAATTGAATCTCACCGTAAGGCGGCTCTCTGTGGGGGCCGCCTTTTCGCGGCTTGCAACGAACGGGAAAATGCAGGATTTCCTTCATTTATGCAATATTCTTTTTCCCATCCTGCAAAAACCGTTGACTTTTCCCTGCTTTTGTGCTATAATAAACTTTGTATGCAATTCCCCGACTCTTCGGCAATCATAGATCACAAAGGATGGAAAATTACCCATGAAACGCGATATCCTCCGCAACATTGAAGAGAATATGGACGGCTTCTCCAAGGGCCAGCGACAGATCGCCCGCTACCTCCTTGCTCACTACGACAAGGCCGCCTACATGACCGCCGCCAAGCTGGGGGCCGAGGTCAGCGTGTCCGAGTCTACCGTAGTGCGCTTCGTCATGGAGCTGGGCTACGCAGGCTACCCCGAGTTCCAGAAGGCCCTGCAGGAGCTCATCCGCACCAAGCTTACCTCCTTCCAGCGCATGGAGGTCACGAATCACCTGATCGGTGACGGCGACGTGCTGGAGAAGGTGCTGAACACCAACGTGGACAACATCCGCCACACCCTGGAGAGCATCAGCCGCGCCGCCTTCCACGACGCTGTGGACGCTTTGGTGAAGGCCAAGAACATCTACATCATCGGCGTGCGCTCCTCGGCCATGCTGGCCAATTTCTTCAGCTACAGCCTTCAGATGATCTTCGACAACGTCCGCCTCATCGACACCACAGCGGGCAGTGAGCTGTTCCAGCAGATGATGGCCATCGGGGAGGGCGACGTCCTCTTCGCCATCAGCTTCCCCCGCTACTCCAAGCGTGTCATCAAGGCTGTAGAGTTCGCCCGCCGCGCGGGAGCCGACGTGGTGGCCCTCACCGACTCCCCCGAGTCCCCCATCGCCCCCTCCGCCCAGCAGGTGCTCATCGCCCAGAGCGACATGGCCTCCTACGTGGACTCCCTGGTCGCCCCCCTGTCCCTGCTCAACGCCATCATCGTGGCGGTCTCCCGCACCAACGAGGAGGCGGTCCGAGAGAGACTGCAGAAGCTGGAGCATATCTGGGACGAGTACGACGTGTACGATAAGAACCAGGGGTGAATCGTATGGCTGATCAGATTGTTATCGCCATCATCGGCGGCGGTGCCGCAGGCCTCATG
>JAFQOC010000544.1 GCA_017420845.1 Clostridia bacterium | reverse complement strand
GGTGGGCTCGGCAGTAGGCTCATCGGTGGGCTCTGCGGTGGGCTCATCGGTGGGCTCTGCGGTGGGATTCTCGGCCACGGTGGTATCGGCGGTGGTCTCGTCAACAACGGGATCGTCGTTGCAAGCCACTACGGTAAACACCAGGGCGAGCATGAGAATTGCAATCAAAAGCAGCTTCTTCATGGAGTAATTTCCTTTCAAAATTATTTGGAGACAGCGAACTGTCTCCGGGGTGAGATCATTATACTACATTTCCCCTCAAAAAGCAATAGTTTTTTTCTTTTTGTCAAATTGTTTTATGAAATTTCACACTTTGTTACAAAAAAATTAAAAAAGTAGCGTGAAAATTATCCCCGCCCTTGCGGGCGGGGATGAGTATACCCGGAATTAAGCGATAAACTCGATGGAGTAGACCAGAGCGAAGCCGCCTGCCAGGGAGTCGTGGGTCAGGAACACGGGACCGTTGTAGTCGATACCGGTCAGGTCGATCTCGAAGGGAGCGATGGCCCAGCCGTGGAGCTCGTAGGTCTTGGCTACAATGATGGTGTCCTCGTTGGGGGACATCTGCATATTCTTATCGGCGTTGACCAGAGCGAAGCGGTTGTGCTCGTTCTTTGCGTACAGATCCTGGGTGCCGGGGCCGTTGTCGGAGCCCCAGTAGATGACGACCTTGGAGTACTTGGACAGGTCGATCTCGCCCAGAGCGATAGAGCCCTGATGCAAGAGAGCGGCGGACTCAACGCCACCGGCGGTGATCATGGGACCGTGACCCTCCTGGTCGGGGTACACGATGTGGGTCATGTGACCCGAGATCACCCACTGATCCTGGGGGATCACCAGATTCTCAACGGCGGGGTCCTCGGGAGTGGGCTCCTCAGGCTCGGCGTTGGGATCCACGATGGTGATGGGGTAACGGCAAAGGCCCTCGGCGCCGTTCATAGACTGGTCGTTGGGGACCCAGACCACGTAGTAGTCGCCGGCGGGCAGGTTGCCGATAGCGTCACCGGTACCGGCCTGAATGGCGGCGTTATCCAGCGCGTTGATGGCAACGCCCTCACCCACGTCGGCCACGTACCACCAGCGAAGAGTCTCGGTGGCATCCGCAGCGGCGATACCGACCCAATCCGTGCCGGCGCCGGTAGCGGTGATCATGATGGGCTCGCCCACGTTGTAGACGGTCTTGTCGGTGACCACGGGAGCGTACTCAAACTTGTTGATCTTCTCCTCGGTCTCGAAGAATGCGAAGTAAGCGATGTCGATGGTGGAGCCCTCGGGGAGAGGCAGCTTCAGCCATGCGCCGCCCTCGTCCTTCTGGGGCTCGCCGTTCTCGTCGAGAACGTAGCCGGACTCCATGACGTCGAGACGGAGGTAAGCGGCGGTGGTGCCGTCGTAGACACCGCGCTCAACCAGAACGTTGGTGTCGAAGATGGCGAGATGCCACTGGCCGTCGGGATTCAGAGCCTGCTCCATCATAACGGTGTCATCGGAGGGGCCTGCGCCGGTGGAGCCCAGGAAGATCTGAATGTTGGCCTGATACTCGGTGCGGTACTTGATGACGGCGTAGCGGGAGCCGGTCTGGTTATGGAAGAGCATGAAGTTGGGATCGCCGCCCTGAGGGATGAAGTGGATGAACTCATTATTCTTCTCGAACTTCAGCTGGTTGGCGTTGGTCATCATCATGTCCTTGGCCTTGATGATGTACACGGGAGGATTCTGGAGCTGGTGGTCGGGAATGACCTCGGGAACGACCTCCTCGGTGACGGGAGTGCCGACCATGAAGTTCGCGCTGTAAGCGCCCTCGACCTTATTACCGGCCACGTAGGTTTCAACGCCCTCGGCGACCGTGTCGGCGGTCCAGCCGGTGAAGCAGCCGGAGCCGGTCAGGTAAGTGACCTCGTAGTAGATATCGCCGCTGATGAACTTATTGGTGGGGATATCCATAGTAAAGGTGGTGTTGTCGGGATGGTTCTCGCCGTTGGCCTCAAAGAGGGGAGTGGCAGCCACGGTAGTGGCGTAATCGGTATCCCACTGCCAGACCTTGAAGGACCAGGTGTTGGTATTACCGTCGGCGTAGGTAGCCATATCAGCGACAGAGATCTTCTTCAGGATAGCCTCGCCGATGTTATATCTCTGGCCGAAGTAGTTGTTGGGTGCGCCGCTGAAGGGTGCGCCGTGACCGGTGGCCAGGTTGATGACGTCGTCGGTGGTCTCGGGAACGATGATGACCTTCAGGTCCTCGCGGAGACGGACAACGGTGCCGTCCTCCAGCTTGACGATGAAGCCGACCTTATGGGTGCCGCCCTCAAGCGCGGTCAGGGGAACGGTGATCTCGAAGCGGGAGGCGTGCTCACCGCCTGCGGCCTTGACGCCGTCCTCGGTGGCGGTGAAGAAGTCACCGTAGACGAACGTATAGTTGTCGATGTAGTAGCCGAAGCTGGCCATAGGCTGGCTGAAGCCGATCCAGCCGCGGAGAACCATGGAATCATGGGCCTCGTCCTCGCCGAAGACGATGGTGTTGTCCTGAGCGGTCAGCTTGTCACCGGCACCGCCGTCCTCGGGGAAGTACATACCGCCGTTGACGTAGAAGGTGTCGAAGGAATTAGCCACCTTACCGGCCGCGGCATCGTCAGCCTCAACGTAAGGAGGATACATCTCAAAGTCGTAGGCCAGCGCGTACTCGGCGGTGTTGAAGAAGCCGAGGTAGGCAACCTCCAGGAAGCCCTCGTCGGCGCCGCCGGTGAAGAAGTCGTAGCGGATGTGGCCGACCGCGTTGCTGGTCATGTAGGGAGCCACGGTGGGCAGGTGGAAGATCAGGAGGTTCCACTCGCCGTTGCCCTCATAATTGAAGACGAAGGACTTACCGCCCTCGGGGCCCGCGCCTTCGCTGATGAAGAACTCACCGGACTGGGAAGTGGTGGTGCGGTAGCGGAGGACCATGTACTCGGGCATCTCGCCGATGTTGCCGCAGACCAGGAACCAGGGGTCGCCGCCGGTAGCGGTGAAGCTGGCAAAGCCGTCCTCGGTCTTCTCGACGGTAGCGGCGTTGGCGTTGGTCATAGCGGCCAGACCGTCAGCGTCGATGATCCAGACGGGATCAGCGGGATCTGCGGTGGGCTCCTCGGTGGGCTCAGCGGTGGGCTCAGCGGTGGGCTCAGCGGTGGGCTCAGCGGTGGGCTCGGCAGTGGGCTCAGCGGTGGGCTCTGCGGTAGGCTCAGCGGTGGGCTCTGCGGTGGGCTCTGCAGTAGGCTCATCGGTGGGCTCTGCGGTGGGGTTCTCGGCCACGGTGGTATCGGCGGTGGTCTCTTCAACAACGGGATCGTCGTTGCAGGCCACTACGGTAAACACCAGGGCGAGCATGAGAATTGCGATTACAAGCAGTTTCTTCATGGTTTTTCCTTTCTGACTTTTCGTCACTTGGTAAGAAGTGGGTACTTCCTACGGACCATTATACTATAAATGCATTTTTTTTGCAACAGCTTTTATAAAAATTCGTCATTTTAGCCAAAACATTCTGCGTGTGAACGGCCATGAGGCCCGCTTCTGTGCCGCAGAAATTTCGAGAAATCAACCAAACGGTAATAGCCAGGGCTTCCCCGAGCTTACGTACTCCGATCCGTATCCTCCACCAGGACCAATCGGCCGGACACGGTGGTAATGCTGTACAAGAACGTTACGTCACGACCCCGATCATCCAGAACACGCACCGAGGAGATCACGTTCTCGGCTTCGCCCACAGCGGTCAGACAGCCCGAGACACTTGTGACCAGCTTGTGACCGGGTGCAAGGGTTCCTTTGGTGAGATACACGGTGTGGTTTTCTAAGGGGGTCCCGTTATCCACGCGGGTCTCGGAGGCGGCGGTCAGCTCCAGAACACGAGGCAGGATACGGAGGGGCGGCTCCCCGCCGTTTTCCAGGTTCCATTCGCTGACAAAGATCAGCTCGTAGTTGTGGGTCACGTCCTCTCCGCCCCGCAGAACCCGGTAGGTAGCGACGTGATCCCGCCGGGTATTGAGGCCGCTCACCGAAATTCCTCGCGGGAAATCCTCGTCGCGAAGCAGCACCGTCAGCTCCAGGGTGCATCCCTCCGGCAGGGAGAAGACCAGATAATCGCCCTCACCCCACCGGGTGTAGGTACCGTCGTAGGTCTTTTCCACCGGGTAGAGGCTCACACGGATGTCTGCCTCCACCACACGAAGCACGCCCGTCTTTTTCTCCAAAATAAATTGGTCGGTCACGTCCCGTCCCGTGGGGTCATAGAGAATGAAGTAGGAAACGTAGCTCTCTCCGTCACCCACCTCGCGGCGATTGCCCATGATCTCCACCTCATAGGTGTAGCCCAGATCCAGATATTTTTTCAGAGAGGGAGTCATTTCCAACTGATTCAAGGGGTATAGATAGTCGCCGTCGTAGACCTTGTAGCGGAACACAGGCTCCAGCTCCAGAGTCTCGGTGGGCTTGGGATCCTCACCCGAGGGGGGAGAGGGCTCGGCGGCGCTTCCCGTGACCTCCACGGGAATCCAGCCCAGACCGTCCACGTAGACCTCCACCCAGGCGTGGCCGGGATTGCGGATCTCGGTCCACCCGTTGGCGGTCACCTCCAGGGCAAAGCCCGTCACGTATCGGGCGGGAATGCCCAGGGCGCGGTAAAGCAGGGTAGCGGCGGTAGCGTAATGGACGCAAACACCCTCACGGTAGTCGCGGAGGAAGGCGACGGCCATATTGTCCTCAGTATCCAGCGCGGTATCGTAATCGAGGGAGTAGACGGCAGCGGCGCGGATATAGCGGGCAACGGCTTCAACGACGTTGGGGTCAGCCGGGTCAAAGCCCTGCAGGGCAATGTTATTTTCCATGAAGGCGCGGGTTTCGCTGTCCATCTCCAGATAGTTGGCATGGACAAATTGCCTGTACGCGCGCTCAGCAGAGGCATACTGGCCCAATAGGTAGGGCCGCACCGCAGAGGGAACCTGGTTGTAGCCCGACAGGAGCGTGAGGGTATCCGCCACCATGTAAAAGCTCACCGTATAGTCGGAAAGCTCCATGCCGCTGTAATCGGTATCGCTGCCAACCACGGGGTTGCCCCCTCCGATCTCGGCGTAGTAGGGCAGAAGGAACACGCCCATGTCCGCAAAGGTCAGGGTGGTGGACTCCACCAGCCCCAGATAGGACAGGGCGGCGGCAGGCAGAAGGTTGAGGCTGTAGCCGCCCGACAGGGTCCCCGCGTAGGGAATGGCGGCGCTCCAGCCCTGCCCCGTATAGCCGCCATAGGAGGCGTTCCGGAGGTAGACCAGACCGGATTTTCGAGAAAAGACGCGGCCGAAGACCGAATCCCGGTCCTCCAGGACCGTCAGAATACCGGGACGGATCTGAACCGTGAACAGATGGGTCACATCAAGTCCTTGGTCGTCGTAAATCGCGACCTCGGCGGTGTTGGGAGACTTTCCGACGCCAAGGCGGCTTCCCGTCACGGTCACACTGAGCCGATAGCCCTCGGGAAGAGGCTCGCCGTCCATGATTGTCTCGTACTCGGGGCAGGTCAGGGGACGGCCGTCGTAGAGCTTTTGAGCGCCGGCCGTGATAACCGTCACGACGGTGTCATACTTGACCGTGAGTGTGCCCTCGGTGACCGAAATCAGCTCGTAGTTTTCGGTGGCATCCTGACCGAGAACGTCGCAGATCACAAAGGTCTCGGGATGGGCGGTATTGGGGGACTGCCCAACCTCAGTCTGGCTGCCGCTGACCACCATGAGTACCTCGTCGCCGTTCACAAGAGGCAGAGATTCGGGGGAAAGGATCACGTCGTAGGCCACGAGGGGGGTGCCGTCGTAGATCTTTTCCGCAGAGGCGGTAACCAACGAAATGGGGCGGCGGGTGACGGTCAGGGAGCCCTCATAGAAATGCACGTCGTAGTTTTTGCGGACGTTCCTGCCGTAACCGTCCCGAATGGTGAGGGTGGACTGCTCAATGGAGCTTTTCATGGTGTAGGCAGAGCCGTAATGAATCTCCGTGGGCTGGGCATTGACGGTATGGCCTACGGCGGGAGAGGTACCATTGATAAAAGCAATGCGGTAGTCGGACTCGCCCATGGGCTTACCGTCGTACATCTTTTCGCCGTTGAGCTGAACGTGCAGGGGGCGCTTTTCAATGGTGACCGTCCCCTCATAACGGGTGATCTCGTAGTTTTCGGTGACGAATACCCCCGCGCGGGAATCGTAGACCGAGATCACGGGATCATTGATATAGCTTCCCGCGTCGGTAAAGACCGGAGCGTCGATATCCCTGACCCGCAGAGCGTGGCGGGGGGTGGCCAGGGGATAGGGAGAGTCAGGGGCAAGGGTGACGTCCACCGAGGTATGAGCAGCGCCGTCGTAGGTGAG
>JAFQOC010000543.1 GCA_017420845.1 Clostridia bacterium | reverse complement strand
GGGCTATACCGTCCGCTACACCACCGACGGCTCGGTTCCCACCAAGCGTTCAACCGAATACAAGGAAGCCATCAAGATCGCCGCGGATAAGGGCGAGGGCATGACTATCCGCGCCGCCTGCTTCGACGGTGACGGCAAGCTGACGGGTCAGGTCATTACCCATACCTATATCTCCGCTTCCTCCACCGAGGGCCTTCACTACACCGTCATGCTCTCCTGCGACGAGGACGACCTCAACGCCATGTACCGCGACGTTCACGCCAAGGTGGAGCGGGCCGCCCACGCCGAGATCCTGGCTCCCGACGGCACTCGCATCATCTCCCAGGACGTAGGCCTCCGCCTTTTCGGCGGCTCCTCCCGCGCCCTGTCCCAGAAGTCCTTCAAGATCATCGCCCGCAAGGACGGCTACTTCGGTGAGGACACCCCCTACGTGGGTCTGGGCACCTTCACCTACCCCTTCTTCCCCGAGCGCACCGTCATTTCGGGCAAGAACGCGGGAAAGGTGCTTCAAAAGTACGACGGCCTCATCCTCCGCAACGGTGGTAACGACGCCCTCCTCTCCACCGCCGCCGACCCCGACCGCCCGACCCTTTTGCGCGATGGCATTTCCAACGAGTTCATCGCCAAGTATGCCCCGAGTGTTCAGATGTCCTACGCCCACTTCGCCGTAGTCTACCTCAACGGCGAGTACTACGGCATACTGGAGCTCCGCGAGAACCAGAACGAGGACTACATCAAGCGGCTCTACGGCGTGGACGATAACGACGTGGTTGTGGTGAAGTCCGAGCTGGATACCACCCGCGCCTGCGGGAATCACAGGAACGGTGGGGAATGCCGCTTCTGCGGCTCCTGGTTCTTCTACGAGACCGACTCTGAGACCGCCGCCCAGCAGGAGATGAAGGACTGGATCGCCCTCTGCAAGAAGGCCGCGGGGGCCGTTGACGCAAGCGAGGCCGAGTACCGCAAGATATTTGCCGAGGTGGAGTCCAAGCTGGACCTCCGCAACGCCCTGGAATACATGGCCGCCGCCTGCTACCTCGTCAACACCGACTGGCCCCACAACAACATCCGAGTCTGGCGCTACACGGGTGCCCCCGTGGACGGCATCGCCATCACCGACGGAAAATGGCGCTTCGCCACCCGCGACATGGACTTCACCATGAACCGCTACGATAAGGGCGCTCCCCTTCCCGAGATCGAGACCACCCCCACGGTGGATATGTTTGAGTGGGTGCTCTCCAACTACGTGAAGGGCTACGGCGATCGGCAGGAGTACACCGATGCCCTCTACCTCCAGGGGCTGTTCTCCTTCCTCATGCGGGACGACACCTTCCGCGCCGACTTCGCCGAGCTCTGCCGTACCCTGGCCTCCGAGGAGGCCACCGCCTACCTCAAGACCCTGTATGAGAGTGCCTACGATCAGGCATATCCCATTATGGGCGACCACATCGACCGCTGGAGCGACTACGCCCACGGCATGATCCGAGACACCCGCAGCTGGAAGCGGGCCGCTCAAAGGATCGAGAGCTTCATCGAGGCCAGACCCGCCCAGTTCCTCAAGCACCTGGATAGGATGCTGGGGATGTACGAGTAAACAGTAAACCATCAAAGGAGAACCGGTATGAAACAACTATCATACGCCACCTACCTCGACAAGATCTACGGTTGCTTCCTGGGCAAGACCGTCATCGGCACCCTGGGCGCCCCCTACGAGGGCATCAAGATGCCCCTGGAGCTGCCCTTTAGCCCCGAGATGGTCAACACCATGCTCCCCAACGACGACCTGGACCTCCAGGTCCTCTGGCTGGACGTGGCCGAGCAGTACGGCCCCGGCTTCACCTCGGATCAGCTCCTCCACCGCTTCGTGAACTTCTGCGACTACTCCCCCGGTGAGTACGCTGTCATGCGCAAGAACTGGACCCGCGGCATCCACACCCCCGCCTCGGGCGCGTTCAGTAACGATTTCTACGTGGACGGCATGGGCTGTCCCATCCGCTCCGAGATCTGGGCCTGCCTCGCTCCTCTCGATCCGTGGAAGGCCGCCGAGCTGGCTACCCGCGACGGCGTGCTGGACCATTGGGGCGACTCGGTCCAGGGAGAGCGCTTCTTCGCCGCCCTGGAGTCCGCCGCCTTCGGCGTGGACGAGACCAACTGCGACCTCTACGCCCTGATCGACGTGGGTCTGTCGGTGGCCAAGCCAGAGAGCCGTTTCTACGAGCTGGTCACCGACACCGTGGCCTGGTGCCGTCAGTACGACGACGTCAAGCGCATTCTCCGCAAGATCCTCCACAAGTACGGCCACCCCGACTGCACCAATCTCTTCCAGAACATTGGCATCACCCTGACCGCCCTCCTCAAGGGCAACCTGGACGAGATCAAGACGGGTATGGACGCACTCAACTGCGGCTTTGACACCGACTGCACCTGCGCGACGGCAGGAGCGGTCATCGGCATCATCCGCGGCGCCAAGTCCCTGGAGGCCGAGTACGGCTGGGGGGATATCAAGTTCGT
>JAFQOC010000542.1 GCA_017420845.1 Clostridia bacterium | reverse complement strand
CCTTCGCTTTTTTGTGCAGGGGGCTTCGCCCCCTGCACCCCTGCCAAGGTGCGAGCGGAACGTGAATGTTCAAACTCACCGATAAACTGCAATTTGAAGGACACAGTTCCTTCCGAAACCATCACTCACCGTTCAGCTCATCCAACAAAGCATCGAAGCGCTCCGCCTCCTCATACTCCATCCTGTACCACGGCCCGTCCGCGGTACGGATGAACATATTGCCGGAATGGTATACGGTCACGGTGCTTCCGTCCGCGTAATCCACGGAGATCACCCACGTCATGCCGGTGTATTCGTCGGGATCTTCCTTGAACCGTGATTGAAGAGACAGACTGTCCAGATAATCCACGATGGCCATCGCGTCCTCGCCCTCATAGGCATAGGCGTAGCCCTCGGGGAGAGAGGAGACCGCGACCTGCGTCACGTACCCCGCCTGCAAAAGAGCGTCCTCCTCCGCCTCGTCGGATATCTCACCCGTTCCCACGGAGAACCGCCTCCACAGCGGGTGGGTCATCACGCCCTCGTAGTCGGTCACCATGACCAGGGCCTCCCCCGCAAAGAAGGTGTATATCTTCTTGTTGGAGTTCTTGATCTCATAGACCAGCACGCCGACCTCCCCCGCTTCCATGGGGATACTCTGGAGGTACACCGCCTTGTAGGAGGGTCTGTCCTCAAAGTTATCCACGTTCACCGCGTTGGGCGCGACGGCCTTCAGCATCTCGGAGGCATCCTTGGCGGGATCCACCGCCACTCCCTTGCAGGCGGGGTAGGTGATCTGCACGTTGACCCGCTCCCCCTCCACCAGGCAATGGTACCACACCCAGGGCAGGTCGTACAACTCGCTGGGGAAGAAGGTGATGTTGGAAAAGCCCTCCCGGTTCTGGTAGGGGATGGGCTGACCGTTCAGCATGGGTTGGGGAAACTCGCCGTCCTTCGCCACCTTGTCCACGAAGGCGGTGTAGGTCTCCCCCATACTGCCCTTGATGCCCTGAATGGAATTGGAGCCCGCCAGCAGACCGCTCTTTTTGAAGCCGCGGATCATCTTCCGGTAGCTGTCAAAATCAAAGGAGGAATGCTGCGGAGGCGAGGGATCCTCGTTGGAGGAACCGCCCCAGAAGGGCAGTTCAAAGGGCGGGTCAAAGACCTCAGGTGACCCCACTCCCAGCATGGGCAGGATCATGACGGCGCACAAGACCACCGCGAAGCAGGCCGCCACCGCCCCGATCCGCGTCCAAATAACCCTGGCCTTGGAGCGCCCCGCCTTCCTTTGCAGTCGGGCATCCATAGCCACGAAGGACTCCACCACGTCCGCCTCGATCAGGCTCACGCCGTCCAGAAATTCCTGCTCTCTCATAGCGAATATCCCTCCTTTTCCAAGGCTTCCCTGAGCCCCCGCTTGATGGCGGCGATCTCCTTGTTGACGGTGGACTCGCTACAGCCCAAGAGCTCCGCGATCTCCCCAATGGGCCGCGCCATATAGTAGCGGCTCATGAAGATGTACCTCCGCCGCTTGGGCAGGGAGCGGATGTATGCGCTGATGACCCGCCCCAGCTCACGGGCGTCCAGCTCGGCGGCGGGGTCGCTTCCGTCGGTCAGAAGCTCCTCCACCTCGGAGAGGGCCACCGTCAGCTCGGAGTCGATCCGCTTCTGCCGCGTTACCGCCTTGTAGCGGTCAATGGCCGTACGCCGCATGATGGTGGCCAGAAAGGCCTGCAAGGCCTTCGGCCGCGCGGGCGGGATGGCATTCCACGCCCCCAGATAGGTATCGTTCAGGCATTCCTCGCAGTCCCACCCATTGCGGAGAATGTTGTGGGCCACCGTCAACAGAAAATGCTGATACTTGCGGTCGGTCTCCTTGATGGCCTGCTCATCCCGCTTCCAGTACAGATCTATGATCTCGCCGTCACTCAGAACGGCTTTTGGTTGGTGTCGAAGCTCCATAGCGTACCTCCTTTTGTGGGATCAAAGACCCCCTCACCCGTACAGTCGACAAAAAAAGGAAAAGCTGTAAAGGAATCCGTTTTTTTACATAATTTGCTTGCCGGCTGATACTAATTTGCTTTTAAAACCTTGAATTTGTTTTGCCCTCTCACCCGCTTCGCGGGAGCTCTCCCAAAGGGAGAGCCTTGCATAAGCCTCCCCCTTTGGGGGAGGTGGCACGCCCTTGGCGTGACGG
>JAFQOC010000541.1 GCA_017420845.1 Clostridia bacterium | reverse complement strand
CGCGGCAGAGATCCTTGGCCCACTTCCAGAACTCGGTGGAGTGGGGCTCGTCCTGCAGCCGCATCTGGAGCATGGGAAGCCAGCCCTTCTCCTCGAAGTGCTGGTAGATGCCGCTGTAGAAGGCCTTGGCCCAGGCCTCGCAATCGGGGGTAAAGATCTCCAACCACGATACGCCGCCGTTTTCGTCAATGGTCTGCATCCGTTTCCCGTCCACCGAGGCGATGATGGCGGCCATGGTGACGTAGCGGAAGGAGCCGTGGGCCAGGAAATGCTCCACGAACTTGTCGAACAGGTCAAATTTCAGCTCCCATTCGGTGTCGCTCACCCGCCTGGAGCCGCCGTCCGAGAGCAGGGTCATGACGGGGACGTGAAGGGAGTTGACGCGGAGGGTCTTCAGGGTCCTTGCGAACTCGGCCATGAGCGCCCACCAGCCCTCGTCGTAGCGGAGGTGGGTGTAGAAGGGCTCGCAGGGGGGGACCTTGTGGGGGGGCTCCTTGGGGAAGAAGCCGAAGGGGTTGAGGAAATACTCGTGGCCGAAGGCCGAGTCCTTGGGCTCGGGGAGGGTGACGGGGTAGACCGTCAGCTTCCAGTCGATGCCGTAGTCCCCCAGGCTGGTGCGGACCGTCACCGTCACGGTGTGGGTACCCACGGGGGCGTTATAGCCCACGCGGAAGCAGACCCACAGGCTCTGGGCGACGTGGAGGGGGACGTGGACGGCGGTCTTGGATGACACGATATCGGGGTAGGGGACGCCGTCGTTGTAGACGCCGTAGTCGGCGAGGTGAGCATCGGCGGTGACAGCGGCGGGGAGGCCCGAGACCTCGATACCCGTAATGTCAAAGGCGGTCTCCACGTCCCGCAGGCAGACCTGACCGGCTACCATCATGTTGCGGGCGGAATGGAGAGTGAGGGCGGTAGAATCCTCGGGCCACTGGCGGGTGTGCTTGAACACCTGCTCCGAGGAGGGGGTACACCAGATGTACATGGGGGTCTCCTTTCGGGGATGGGATGTGATTGTGGTTTTATTATACAAGAAAGGAAGGAAAGTGTCAAGGGATTTGGGCAAATTGCTTGGAAAGATTTTGGGGAACGGAAAAAGCCCCGCGCGAGGCGGGGCGTGGGGTTATGCGAAGCATTCGGTGTATTTGGGGTTCTTACGGAGCTCGGTGAGGAGGGGTTCGGGAAGATAATCCCGAGGTTCTTTCCAAAAGTCGTCGCATACGGCAGGGAGCTTGTCGCCTGAAATCACCACTTTAGATACCAAGGGGGCGGAATATTGGTAGTCACCCTGCCCACAGATCGCTTTGTATTCTTTGTAGTGGGTAAAGCTCTTGTCGAAATAGGCAATGGCTTTTTGCAGATCGCCCCCGCTGATGAACTCATGCTTGGCCAGACTCTCATATTTGCGTGCGATCATGGCGTGTTCACACCCACATCTTCCGTCGCTGAATATCAGCTCGTACATATGCGCGATGGCCAAAAGGATGCTTCTGTCGTACTCGGAGAATGGAGTTTCTTTCTTATTGGCAATCGCATATGACAGTATCCAGTCCAGTCCGCGCAGGCAAGCAATAATGCTCTCCCCTTGTACTTGTTCCAGTTCCTCACCAACCGTGGCTCTCGGCAAAAGTGCTTCTCTGGAATATAGGATGGAATCCTGCGCTCGGACGAGTGCCTTTGCTTTTTCGTACTCACCCATGCATTTGTACATCATGGATGCTACAAGTACGATCTCTCCGCGACGGTCGGATGAGATATCCATTTTCAACAGTTTTTCAAATACCTGCAAGGCTTCCCACCAATAGATGTTTTTCGTATTGTGTTCAATATTGTCGGCATAATGACCCGCTCCATCATCCTCTTTGCGTACCGCACGGCCGTGTTTTTGCCATCCGAGTCGGTGAAGTGCTTCCGCGAGCATGTAAAGGATCTCGGGCTCATTCGGAAATTCGTCCAAAGCTTCGCGAAGCATATTCACACAGCTTTCGTATTCGCCGAGGCCTTTACCTAAAACAGTACCCTGCATATGCATATGGTGTTTGGCTTTTTCAATAATCTCTTTGATCCTCTCCTCCCGATCATTCTGATACCCAAACAATTCATCAATAGACACATGAAAGTAATTCGCGATCGCGGGCACGATCTCCATATCGGGGTAACTGCCCCCCGACTCCCAGCGGGACACGGCCTGATTGGTCACGCCCAGCGCCTCGGCCAAGGCCTCCTGGGTACGTCCGTCCCGACGGCGCAGCTCCTTGATCTTGGTGCCAATGTTCAGTTGCATATAGGTTCTCCTTGTTCTGTATTCACCGGTGTGATGACAGTATAGCATAGATCTGGGCAAAAATCAATTATCAAATAGTTGTTTGATGTCCAACTGACGGTTGGAATCGCGGAAAGAAAAAAGCCGCCGTGCGGTCGGCGGGCGGAAATTTCCAAAAAGGTATTGACAAATGGGGAAAGGTAGGGTATAATAATGACGTAGGGGCTACCGATAGCGGTTGCTTCCTCGTGTACAGTTAAAAGATAACCGACGACTTGGAAGGTGGGCGGTTATCTTTTTCTATTATTATCGTTGTGACGGTAAAAACAGGATAGGATGAGAAATACCAGGCTGGCGAGCTTGAGAACAAAGTCTACAAGCTCGGGCCATGTGATGTACTGTCCCACTCAATCACCTCCCTTCGCATGAAACGAGGAAGGAAAAAGATTTCAGCTTCCCCGTATGATACACGGAGGAAGCAGACCGCCATCCGACAGAGTCAGAGACTGACCGTATCGGGCAGCATCCCTACGGGAGTCCAAAAGGATTCCGCAGGTAGTATAGCACAAAAGTCGGATTCTGTCAATATTTTGGGGAGCGATCCCCAATTTTTTTATTCTCCCTTGACGGCTCCCCCGTTTTATGATACAATAGAACCAATCAAATCCCATCACGGAGGACAAACCAATGTTGAATAGATCCTACGCCACCTACGCCACCGAAAAAGCCGTCTCCCTCCTGGCCATCGACAGCCCCACGGGCTACACAAAAGCCGCCGCCGAGTGGGTGAGGGCCGAGTTTTTCGCCCTGGGCTACCCCGCCGAGCTCACCGTCAAGGGCGGGGTCCTTGTTGACCTGGGCGGAGAGGACTCCACCGAGGGCGGACTGCTGCTGGCGGCTCACGCCGACACCCTGGGCGGTATGGTGGCCGAGATCAAGGGCAACGGACGCCTGCGCCTCACCAATCTGGGGGGCATGAAGGCCGACAACGGCGAGACCGAAAACCTTCGCGTCCACACCCGTAGCGGCCGTATCATTGAGGGTACCCTCCAGCTCTGCAACGCCTCGGTCCACGTCAACGGAGGGTATAGCTCCACGGGTCGCAATTTCGACACCACCGAGGTGGTGCTGGACGAGGACGTAAGCTCCGCCGCCGACACCCGCGCCCTGGGCATCGAGGTGGGGGACATCGTGGCCTTCGAGCCCCGCACCCGGGTCACCGAGTCGGGCTACATCAAGAGCCGCTTCCTGGACGATAAGCTGTCGGTGGCCATCCTCTTGGGGCTTTCCAAGTACATCAAGGACGAAAATATCACCCTCCCCCGCCGCACCTACGTGCATATCACGGTCTACGAGGAGGTAGGCCACGGCTGTGCGGCCTCCTGCCCCGCGGGGGTCACCGAGGGCATCAGCGTGGATATGGGTTGCGTCGGTAACGGACTGTCCTGCACCGAGCGCACCGTCTCCATCTGCGCCAAGGACTCCCACGGCCCCTACTCCTACGAGGTGGTGGGCAAGCTCATCGACGCCGCAAAAGCCGAGGAAGCCGACTACGCCGTGGATATCTACCCCTTCTACGGCTCCGACGTGGAGGCCACCCTCTCGGCGGGGGCGGACATCCGCCACGGTCTCATCGGCCCCGGTGTCTACGCCAGCCACGGCTATGAAAGAAGCCACATCGACGGCGTCTGGAACACCCTGAAGGTGCTGAAGGGCTACCTGCATATCTGATCCTGCCGCCAGAGAGCCGCTTACCGATCCCACCCACAGGAGGCT
>JAFQOC010000540.1 GCA_017420845.1 Clostridia bacterium | reverse complement strand
GGGGACTGCGTCCCCCTTGGAACCCTGCCCGAAAAGCGTGAGAACGCCAACGACAAACAATTCGATAAACCCAAATTTGAAGGTTGGCTTAGGATTCTTTTATTCGATATGGAAGGTTACGGGTGAGTACGGCAGGGCTCGCAGGCCTCGAAGCCAATCGGAGGCAAAAGAGTAGGCGGTAATTTCCCCTCCGTTCAAACGGAACAAATGACAGGTAGTCACGGTCTCCACACCGTAATGATCAAAATCGGCGTGAAGAGAGATCAGCAATTCATGATGCGCATCGTAGGCAAGATACAGGGTATATACGTCTCCGAAGGAGGCGTACAGCGGATAGGTCGCCACGCATAGGTCATCCACCCACAAATCAACGGTACGCTCCTCAGCGGTGGATTTGGAAAATCGAGCCATGTGCTCCCCAATAACCAACTCCCCCACGGGACGCGTACAGCCGTGAGATATTCCCGTAGGCAAAGCACGTGCCGAGGCCTTTTGCAGGACCGCTTCCCCATCCCAGCCGTAGCCGAAATTCCTGTAAAACAGCTTTTTCAAGAGGATCAAGGAAAGCTCATGCTCACGCGCGAGTACCTCCGGATGCCATTGGTTCCGATAGATGTTCAGCAGAAACTCCTCCGCATCCCCGTACCCATGGACCAGAAGAGGATACAGATAGGTCAGACAAAGCTCCGGCTGATCCGCCCGATACAGATGCTTGACCAGCTCAAATCCGACTTGATCCTGAAAATCGCTGAACTCGGGATCGTTTCCATACATGGCCAGAATGGACTCCATCAGACGAATTCCCACACCCTTATCCCCTTGATCGGTAACACCGAACAGATAGCCGTAAGCCTTGATAAAGATCTGCTCGGGGGTGAGGTAGCGGAGGGACACGCTCCCCGATCCCCTTTCGAAAAATATACGGGCCTGATCCAATAGATCCTTACTGGCCAAGGAAAGGCGTAAGCCGTTCAGGAAAGAGATCAGATTTTCTTGCGGGAAGTCGGGAGCCTGTGTCCTCTCCCCGACAAACCAGGTAGACAGATGAATACGCCCCACGTGATCCTCCACCAGGGGAATATCCCTCTCGGAAAGCCCGGCGATCACAGGAATGACCGCAACGTGGTTTTTTCGTGCCAGAGGCACCTCGGTAGAAAAAACGTAGCCCGATTCCAGGATCTGAGGGCTCAGTAGCAAAATGAAGGCATCCGATCTCGTAATAGCCTCTTGTATCTCCCGATCGTATTCCTCCCCGACAGTAAGATTGCGGTCGTACCAGATGGCCACGTCCAATTTGCTCAGAATGTAATCCGCCAAGAGCTTACATAGAGGGAGCTTTTCCTCATCAGCGTGTCGGTAACTAATGAATATTTTTCGTTTTCCCTCGGGAGGCGTCATGCTTCCCGTATCGGGGTCAATACGAGTAACGTAGGCAACGTGCTTCACGTTATTTCTCCTTTTTTCACTTTCGGTGTCCGGCGTCCGGCGAGCAGAGGGATCGCCGAATCATTCATCCCTTCTCCGCAAGCCAAGCCAGCCGCCCCACAGGGCGAGTAGGATGGACAGAGAGAGCATGCCCACAGAGGATCGACAGCCCTTCTTCCGGGGCGGGTCGGTCTCGGAAGGCTCGGTGGGAGTCTCCACGGGATCAGCGGGGGCTTCGGTAGCGGGAGGGGTCTCCACGGGATTTGTTTCGGTGGGATCTGTGCCCGGATCTGTCACCTCCTCGGTATCGGACTCGGTGGTATCCTCGGGAATGGATTCCACGACCAGCACCACCGCGCCGCCGATGTACTTGCCATCCTCGGACACGGCGTAGATCAAGGTCTCGCCCACCTTTTCAGCGGTCACCTTGCCGTCCTTGACGGTTGCTGCATCGCCCACCGTCGTCAGCTTCAGCTCGGTCGCTCCGTAAGCGGTGATGCCCAGCTCGGCGCTCTCCCCGGGGAGCAGGGTGATCAGAGGAGACTCCACCTTGATCCCGCCCTCGGGCTCGGGGATCACCAGATGGGACTCATAGCGTGCCTTGATCTGATCGGGTGCCAGTACCTCGTTCAGCAGCTCACCCTCGGTGATCTTGCCGGGGAAGTCGAAGCCGCCCTCCACAAGTCTGCCGTAATAGCAGGCGTCCCCACCTGCGGGCAAGGAGAAATCTGCGGGGATGGACTTGAGATGGACGCCGTCGATGTAGACCTCCAGCTTGCCCGCGTCGTGGACTACGGTCAGCATATGCCAACCGCCCACGTAGCTCTTCAGGTCGATCTCCAGACTCAGAGCGTTGCCGTTGTTGGCAGCGGGGGCGTAGAAGCTGAGACGGCCCTGCTCGGTGTAGATCTCAAAATGGCGGTTGGTTGCCTTGGTACCCTTGGCGAGGAGAATACCGAAGCTCTCGGCCATGCCCTCGGCGTTGAACCACAGATTGACCGTGGTGCCGTCACCGAAGCTGAAATCGGTTTTGAAGGACTTGCCGATGTCGTTACCTTCGGCCTTGGCGTAGGCACTCTCGTGTTCAGCTCCCGCCATAAGCTCCTCGTCGGTGAGGAGGCGGTCGTAGAGTCGGACCGTATCCAGAAGGCCCCCGAAGGCCATACTGCCGTCGGTCTGCCCGCCGAAGGCCATGACCTCCACCGTGTCCTTGACGGTCCCCTTGGCGGTACAGCCGCCTACGGCCTTTCCGTCGGCGTAGACAGTAATATACCCGTTCTTCCAGGCGAAGGCCAGCTGATGCCAGCCGTCCCCCAGGGTGTTGAGATCGAAGTTCATATTGTAATCCCCCAGGTCGGGGGCGAAGAAGTACATCTGCCCGTCCTTGAGGTAGATTTCAAAGTGACCCGCCGTCTTGGGGCCCTTGGCGATAAGGACATTGTAGCCCGAGGAGGCCTTGCCATTGACCCACATGGTCATGGTCTTGCCCTCGTTAAAGGTGTATGGCACCTCGCGGAGCTGCATACCCGCCCCGCCCGACAGAGCGCGGCCCATGTGGCCCTTGTCGGTGAAGACAGGCTCGGCCGAGAGCTTCTCCAAAACTCCCGAGATTTCGCCGCCCGAGTAGGTACGGCCGTTGCCGTCGTCCTCAAAGTCCACCGACAGGTAGAGATCCTTCTCCACGGTGGCGGAGACGAAGCCGATGCTGTTCTTTGCGTGCTTGGTGTCGGTCAGCCCGATCACGCCCACGGTGTAGGCCTTGTCGGCGGCGATCCCCTCGCAGGTGAGGGTCACGGTCATCCCGTCCTTGGATAGGATTGCGGACTTCACCGTTGCGCCGTGATTCAGCATATAGTAGGCGGGATCCTGGGCGCGTGTCTTGTCCATGGCCGTACTGAAGGTGAGGATCACTGTATTGCCCTCCCCGAAGAAAGCGGTACGCAGAGCGGGCCTTGAGCGGTCGGGCAAAGTGGTAAAGCTCTTGGAGGCCGAAGCACCCGAGCAGTTGCCGCCATTGTCCACCGCCTCCACCGTCACGGAATACTTGGAGACCTCGGCAAGCCCCTTCAGCAGGATGGAGCTTTCCCCGTCCTGGGCGAAATACTTGGTAGCCTTGCCGTTTTTATCGGTCAGAGTTACGTTGTACCCGAACAGACCTCCCTCATCGGTGGAGGGAGTCCAACTGACGGTAGCCGAATCAAAGGCCACGTCGCTGATCTTGATCTCCTCGGGGACGGTAGGAGCCGCCTTGTCGGCGGTATTCTTGAGGTTGAAGCAGGTGACGCCCTCCACCAGACCGCCGTCGTTGACGGTGACGGTCACGTTTTCTCCTGCCGCGAGGAAGAAGAAGTTATCCGAGGTCACAAATTTGGACGTATCCTTGGTGGTCAACTCCACACCGAGAGCGGGAAGCTCCCCCGTGTTCTTGATTGTTACGGTATTGCCGCTCACCGAATAGGAGAGGGAGGTGCGGGGCAGATAGAAGAGACTGCCCGGCTCATACTCATAGTTGAAGTACACGAAGGTGCGGTTTTGATACCGACCGCCCACGTAGAGATCAAAGGTCACCGTCAAGGGCGTGTTGTCTGTCTCTCCTGCGGTCAGGGCGAAATCACCCGCTTTGCCCGAGGTCCCCACCGAGCCCTTGCCCGTAAAGGTCTGGGTCTTGACCACCGACAGATCCTCTCCGTAGGCGGTGACCTTCACCGACCACTCCTTGCCCTTCAGGACATCCAAATCGTCCAGTACGTACACGGGCAGGGTCAGAGCCTCGGCCTCTCCCGCGGCGTTGTAGGTGTTGTAGTGATCGGTCTTGGGGGCGGCCATGAGGGTGCGATAAGCGTCCTGCATCATGTAGTAGGAAATCTTGGGGGCCCCGTACCAGTCCACGATGGCCCAGGAGGCACCGGGGTAGTTATCGTTGAGCTTGTAAACCACGTTCATGGAGCTGTAGGGATAGTTGATGCGGGCGTTCATGGCGGGGAGATAGTCCGCCTGGGCCTGGGCCAGCTGGGAGCCTCTCACCAGATCGGCGAGGGAGTCCACCTTGTAGAACGTGGAGGCGTAATGGAGATGGGTATCGATATCGTAGCCGTGAGGAGAGGGATTCCAGCCCTCAAAGCCGTTAAAGGTGGAGGTGTGGTAGGCGATGACACCCTTCTGATCCACGGGCCACTCTGCCATCTCGGCGGCGGTGGCGTACTTGGCGATGGAGTCCAGATTCATCATAGCCCCCAGACCGTACTCGGTGAGGTTGACGTTTTGCATATCCGAGTAGGTTTTGATATAATGCTCGGGGGAGGCACCCGACCACCAGATGTGATCGTGGGTGATGTTGGTACCGCCCGTACCGCCGTCCTGCCTCCAGAAGTCGCGGGTGCCGTCGGTCTCGTAGGTCAGCTTACCAATGTTATTCAGCACCTTGTCGCTGTAGGGAGCCGCGCCCTCGTTGCCGCCTCCCCAGACCACCAGAGAAGCACGGTTGCGGAGCCGCTTGGCGCCGAGAATGACCGTCTCATAGAGCACGTCCGCGGGCTGAGTGTTGGTGCTGTCCCAGCAGCAGGGCCACTCCTGATAGACACAGATACCGTACTCGTCGCAGAGATCGTAGAACTCCTCGGTCTCCACAAGGCCTCCGCCCCAGGCGCGGAAATAGTTGATCCCCGCGTCGCGGGCGCGGGAGAGGATGCGGTCGTAGTCCTCGCGGGTGAAGCGCATCATGGAGTCGAGCGTACACCAGCCTGCGCCCTTCATGTAGATGTCCTTGCCGTTGATGACGAAGACGCGGTTGTAGGTGTTCTGATGCTCCCCCGCGGGCAGAGCCTTGTAGTCCAGGGTGCGGATACCGAAATCCGACTCGGCACAGGACACGGTGCCGTCGGCGGCCTCGAAGGTCACCTTCATGGTGTACAGGTTCTGGTCACCGTAGCCGCCCGGCCACCACAGCTTGAAGTCGGGGATATCGCAACGGTAGCGCAGCGTGGTGGAGTCCACCGCCCCCGCCGAGACCGTCTTGGTGAAGTAGGCGGCCGTACCCTCAAAATTCTTGGGAGTAAAGCTCACGGTCAGCTCACCCGAAATGGACGGGCCTGCCTGCCTGTCCAGCTCGATGGCCAGATCCACCGTGCCCTTCTCGTGATCTACAGTCGTGATGAAAGGAGAATCCAACGTTACGGTGGGCACGTCCCGTACCGTCACCGACTGCCAGATGCCCAGGGGGAAGAGTTTGGCGTAGTGCCAGCCGTAGGAGCAGTTGAAGACCACGGTATCGGCGTAGTGCTTGGCGGGGTAGAGATGCACCATGAGGGTGTTCTCCCCCTTCTTGATGGCGTTGGTGACGTCAATATAAGGCCCGCCGAACATACCCTCGTGGGAGGAGATTTTCTTGCCGTTGAGGTAGATATCCGCCACGTTGCAAAGCCCGTCAAAGGCCAGCTCCACCCGCTCACCCTTGCCCTCGTAGGTGAAGGTGCGGAAGAAGTACCAGTTTTTCTCGCTATACTTGTTGGCTTGCTTCATGTTGTCCGACAGGTAGGGGTCCTCGATGACCCCCGCATCGGTGAGAGCGGTATAAATGCTCCCGGGGACGGCGGCGTCGTAGGCCTTGTCCCAGCCCTTGCCCGC
>JAFQOC010000539.1 GCA_017420845.1 Clostridia bacterium | reverse complement strand
GGGCTTCGCCCCCATCACCCCCGCATAGCTGCAACCCAACGCACCGATAAACCCAAATTTGAAACCCAAAAAGGATTCCACCATGAATTACTACATCGGCATTGATATCGGCGGCACCAAGTGCGCCGTGGTCCGCGGCAGTGAGCACGGCACCGTCACCGCCAAGGTGCGGTTCGCCACCACCACACCCGAGGAGACTCTGAACACCATTTACGAAACCACCCTCCGCCTCATTTCGGAGGGTAAAGCCATGGGGGAAGCCCCCGTGGCCATCGGCGTGTCCTGCGGCAGTCCCATGGACTCAAGGCGGGGCATCATTCAGGAGCCCCCTAATCTTCCCGGCTGGAAGAATATTCACATCACCGAGGAGCTGACCGCCCGCACGGGACTCCCCGCCTACCTCTGCAACGACGCCAACGCCTGCGCCCTGGCCGAGTGGCGGTTCGGCGCAGGGCAAGGCACCCAAAACATGATCTTCTGCACCTTCGGCACAGGCTTTGGTGCGGGACTCATTCTGGACGGCAAGCTCTACGCCGGCACCAACGACAACGCCGGGGAGATCGGCCATATTCGTCTGGACACCGAGGGGCCCATGGGCTACTACAAGATCGGCTCGGTGGAGGGCTTCTGCTCGGGCGGAGGACTTCGCAAGCTGGGTCAACGCTACGCGCTGAAGGCTATTCAAGAGGGGCTTACCCCCGCCTACTGCCCCACGGTGGATGATCTGGACACCGTCACCGCCCTGTCCATGGCGGGCGCCGCCCACGCCGATCCCCCCGACCCCACCGCTCTGGCGGTCTGGGAGGAATGCGGCCGCCGTCTCGGCTACGCCATGTCCATTCTGGTGGACCTCCTCAACCCTGAACGCATCGTGCTGGGAAGCATTTACGCCCGCTCCTCCGACCTTCTTTGTGACGCCATGAACCGAGTCATGGCCGAGGAGTGCCTGGCTCCCAACCTGTCGGTCTGCAAGGTGGTCCCCGCCGCCCTCACCGAGACGGTGGGGGATATCGCCGCCCTCACCGTGGCCATCGAGGGCTCACGCAACCCGAAGGAGAACTGATATGATCTACGATATTACCCAGGAGCTTTTTTCCTGCGCCGTCTGGCCCGGAGACCCCGCTCCCTGCCGTGAAATCCTGGCCGATATAGAGAAAGGGGATATCATCAATCTCACCGCCTTCTCCATGTGCGCCCACAACGGAACCCACATAGACGCGCCCGCCCATTTTATTAAGGATGGAAAAACCATCACCGAGCTGGATCCCGCCGCCTTTCTGGGGGACTGCTACGTGGCCCGTCACGAGGGAGACGTCACCGACGCCGACGCCTGCGCCATTCTGAAAAAGGCCGCCGCGGTGAACGCCCCCCAACGCATCCTCATCGCGGGTAAGGCCACCGTCACCGAGGCCGCCGCCCGTATTTTTGCCGAGGCGGGAATCCTGCTTCTCGGCAACGAGAGTCAGACCGTGGGTCCCGAGATCGCGCCCATGGCGGTACACCTCATCCTTTTGGGCGCTGACGTGGTGCTGCTGGAGGGTGTGGTGCTGTCCCACGTTCCCGAGGGCAAATATTTTCTCACCGCCGCGCCCCTGCATCTGGGCGGCTGTGAGGGTGCCCCCTGTCGGGCCATGCTCATTGACTGAAAGGAGACCCATATGGAACTCTACGAACTGACCAGCGCCCACCCCGGCCTGCTGTACTGCTTAGACACCATTCCGGCGGCTCAGGATCTGCTGGTAAACACCTACCGCCGGGGGGGTAAGCTGCTCCTTTGCGGCAACGGAGGCTCCTGTGCCGATTGCGATCACATCACGGGGGAGCTGCTCAAGGGCTTTCTTTCCCTGCGGGAGATGGAAACAAAGGATCGCCTCAGGATCATCAACGCCCTCCCTGAGGAGGATCCTGACGTCTCTCTTTTGTGCAACAAGCTGCAGGGCGGTCTGCCCGCCATTTCCCTCCCTGCCCAGACCGCTCTGATTTCGGCCTTTTCCAATGACGTGGACGGGTCTCTGGTCTACGCCCAGCTGGTCTGGGCTCTGGGACAGGAAGGAGACACCCTGGTCTGTCTCTCCACCTCGGGCAACTCCCGCAACGTGGTTCTGGCCGCCAAGGCCGCCCGGGCCAAGGGTATGAAGGTGCTGGCTCTGACGGGGGAGCGGGACTCCAAGCTTTCGGAGCTGGCCGACGTGACGGTCAAGGCCCCCTCTACCGAGACCTTCCGGGTGCAGGAATACCACCTGCCCATCTATCACTACCTCTGCGCCAAGATTGAGGAAGAGTTTTTCTATTGATGACAAATTGCAGTTTATCGTTCCGATAAACTGCAATAGTGAAATACGCCTTACGGCGTGTGAAATGCCTTCGGCGTGAAATACGCGCGTCGCGCGTGTGAAATTCGCCCGTTGGGCGAGTTGCGGAAAGAAACCCTACGGGTT
>JAFQOC010000538.1 GCA_017420845.1 Clostridia bacterium | reverse complement strand
CGGGATCGGCCCCGCGGCAGCCCGCGAGAGCCAGCTTGGCCACCTCGGTACCCATGTGGCCGCAGAGACCCGAAATCAGTAGTTTCATAGTGTTTATCCTTTTGATTTGCCTGTTGGTCATAACAAAACCCAAACAACCGAATGGGGCAGGGGCCCCATGGGGGTCGCATAGACGGCTCCGGATCCGGGCTGACCTTGGCAGATCTTTTTTTGTTTTAAAGTTTAGGAGATTCTTAAGAACCCTTTCCAAAGGGTTCTTAAGCGGGGGTAGCGAAGCGGCGACACGGTAGTGAATGACTGCATCCGCAAAAGCGGGGGGCAGTCAGAGCCGTGTCGTGACCGACCCGCAGGGAGACCAGGGGCAGAGCCCCTCGTTCTTATACGTTCAGCCCTGCCTTACGCATGAGGCGGAGCAGGTTCTGTCTGTGATCCTCCTCCATGGGGGTCAAGGGCAAGCGGACGTAATTCTCGCAGAGGCCCATGGCGGCGCAGGCGGCCTTCACGGGAATGGGGTTGACCTCGCAGAAGAGGGTATTGATCAGCTCCAGGTAGTCCAGCTGCATTCTGCGCGCGCCGGCTACGTCACCTGCAAAGAACTTCTTGCACATGAGGGAGGTCTCGGCGGGCAGGATGTTGGACAGCACCGAGATGACGCCCTTACCGCCCAGAGACAGGACGGGGATAATCTGGTCGTCATTGCCCGAATAGATGTCCATCTTCCCCTCCACAAGAGCGGCGATCTCGGCGATCTGGGACATATTGCCCGAGGCCTCCTTGATGGCCACGATATTGGGATGCTCGGCCATCTCGGCTACCGTCTTGGGAAGCATATTACAGCCGGTACGACCGGGAACGTTGTAGAGGATGCAGGGCTTGTCGATGGCGTCAGCCACAGCCACGGAGGCGGCGATCATACCCTTCTGGGTGGCCTTGTTGTAGTAGGGAGTCACCAGCAGCATGGCGTCGGCGCCCACGGAGGCGGCGTAGCGGGAGAGATCCACCGAGTAGGCGGTGTCGTTGGAGCCGGTGCCCGCGATGACGGGGACGCGGTGGCCTACCCGCTCCACGCAGTACTTAATGGCGGCGCGGTGCTCCTCGTCGGACAGGGTGGAGCCCTCTCCCGTGGTACCGACGGCCACGATGGCGTCGATGCCCGCCTCGATCTGCCAGTCGATCATGGCGCCGTAGCGGTCGTAGTCGATGCCGTCGGGGGTCAGGGGGGTGATGATGGCGGTGGCGGCGCCGGTGAATACGGTGGGTTTGTTCATGGTAGTTTCCTTCTTTCGGTTATTGGCTTTTTTTGTTATGGTAGCATGTCTTGCATCCCGTGCCAAGCTTGGCGCGGGAGCGAATGTTCGCGTAGTAGCTGTGTCCCTCAGGACATATCCACCATGCGCTTTTTTCCGTACCTGAGCAGACAGCATTCGGCGACAAGTCATTTTTATCATAGTCCCATTCCTTTACAAGATCGGGATGGGTCGTTGCCAGATCGTTGTATCCTGCCAGTATTTTTTGATTCGAGCAATACGGACAGTTATTTCCTTTCAAACGAACACTGATCATGGTTTGCCAGGAATGGCCTTTCGCGCATTTCCACCAAACCTTTATATTTGAGCTGTGCAACACCCGTGTAGGAAGGAGCGGAAGATTCCTTTCGTTGTCCCACTCCGACAAATATTCCGGGTGAACGGTAGCAAAATCGTTAAATCCCGCTAAAACATATCGCCCTGTGCAATATGGGCATTGAGCGCCACGAGTTCGGGTCAATACAGCAGCTTTCCATTCATGTCCTTTTTCGCATTTCCACCAGACCTTTTTCTGCGATCCTCTGGCAAAATCCTCGGGTCGCAGGGGGGCGTTTTTTTCGGCGTGCCATTCGGACAACAGTTGCGGATGAGTGAAGGCAAAGGAATTCTCACGTTCAGCCGTGGCGCAATCCTGCAGGATCAAAGGGTAATGGGCCTGTATATCCACCTCGGGAATTACATTGGTTTGGAAGGTATGATCTAAATACTCAAACAGCTTTCGGATCACGGCTTCCATGTAGAGGATGTTCGCCTGCGCGGCGCGAGTCGTGATATGGTAGGAATACTCAGCCTCATATGCAGGACATTCGGGCTCACGAACACGGATCAGATGAACGCCATACTCAGCACACAGCTTGTCCTTGGCCATATCCTTTTCTGCCTCGCGATGCCAATAGTCTCCGTCATATTCGATCCCGACGGACAGGGTCGGTATATAGATGTCGATCTCCTGCTTATTCAACCACGGAAACCTGACGTTATTCAGCGTATCGGGCCAGTACTTTTTCACATAGTAAAGTATGGTCTTTTCAGGCAACGAGGACTGCAAACCCTTGGCGCACTCGGGACAACCGTTGCCATGGTTTCGAGAAGAGATCGTGGCTTGCCACTCATGTTGCCGGGAACATCTCCACCATACTTTTCGGTCAGAACCGCAACTAACTTCCGTAGGTTGTAGCGGCATATTCAGCGTGGGGTGCCACTCGCTTGCCAGTGTTGGATTGGTACTTTGAAGATCATTATATCCCGGCCAAACCTTTTTGCCGACGCAGTAGGGGCATCCGCAGCCTCTGCTACGTTGCGCCATAGAGGCTTTGTAAGAATGACCATTCGCACACTTCCACCAATAGGATCTGTTTCCTTGGGAAAAGACTTCGGACGGAAGTGTTGGATCATTCAATTCAAAATCCCATTCTTGCGCCAATGCAGGATCTACTGTTTGCAAATCATTGATTCCCGACAGAACCTTCTGTCCCGCGCAATACGGACAACCGGTTCCGGACGAGGTTCTGGAAACGATTTCGGCTTTCCACTCATGGCCCTGTTGGCATATCCACCAGACTTTCTTGTGAGAGCCATAAACAACCTGGGCAGGCTTCAACGAGCCATTTTTTATATGATTCCATTCTCTCGCGACAGAGGGGCATACCGTCTCCAGATCATTATAGCCGTAAAGAACCTTCAGATTCGCGCAGATTGGGCAACCGCACTCGGTGGTAGAATTCACCATAATACAAATACGGGTTTGGAACTCATGCCCCTTGGTACATTTCCACCAAACCGTAGTGTTTGATTGGGAAACGTAATCTTCGGCAGTACGATCTCCGTTTTTTGTCGGATGCCAAAACCGCGCCACAGAAGGATGCGTTGTTACCAGGTCATTAAATCCCTTTAATACGCGTTTATTTCCACAATAGGGACAGCCATTTTTTTGGTTTGTTCGATTGTTCACGGTGGATTCCCACTCATGACCGAGTCGGCATTTCCAAAAAACTTGCTTCGTAGAACCGTATGAAACTTGATCAGGACACATAGGATTCTTTTCTCTGTCCCATTCATTCAGCATTTCCGTTCGCCCGTTTTCTTCACACCATGTTGAAAAGGGAACACTCCCAAAAGGAGCTTTTACTTCTTTTTTCAATTCTCGCTCCTTTTCCTGTTGAGATCCATTTACACAGCATAGAAAAAGCCCCCTCGGAGGGAGCGGGCGAATCTACGGGTATCCTCCGAATGTCCCCGCGGGGGACGGTCGGTCATGGATAGCTCTCCGCGTTTCCGCGACAGCCCGACGGATGTTCTCCGTAGGGCCAGTCAAATGCCTTGCCAAGGCATCCGCTTCGGCACCCACGCCTTTCCCGCACGGCTTTGGCAACCGTGGATGTGCGGTAGTCTTCGTGAAGTGCGCCTCTATCGTTTGATGGGGACAGTATAGCACAAAGAAGATTTTTTGTCAATAGGGGAAAAGAAAAAATTCCCCCTCGTCCGAAAATTTCCACACAAAAAATTCCCCCTCAAGCCCTCGGAGTCCGCAAACATGCGGCCGCCGAGGGAAATGACACCCGCGGCGGCCGACCGACTCCTATTCCTTGCGATACCACGCGATCACGCCGTCGTCAAAGTCCATACCGGAAAGCCTGTGCGCGTTCCATGCGGCATCGATCAGCTCCAGCTCTTCTTCTGTGCCGGTATAGCTGTTGCACTCGTACCAGCCGTCTCGCTCAGCGAAGGCCACGCGGCGAAGGGCTAAGCAGCCGCGAAAGGCAAGGCCATCAATGCGACGGACGCTCTCCGGAATGATCACACAGTAAAGAGACCTGCAATGCTCAAAGGCGTCTTCACCGATCTCGCAGCAATGCTCCGTGAGGGTCACGCAATCCAGGTAGAAGCAGTCCCGAAACGTCCCCTCGCTGATCGACCCCAGAGGCGGAATAAAGCGCAGCGTACGGCATCCCGAAAAGGCGTAGGGGGCGATATAGGTCGACAGGGAGAACTCCGCGGCGATCAAGGCCACACAGCCGTAGAAGGCGCCGCGGGACACGGTGGTCACGGTATCGGGAATGCTGATCACCACGAGAGACGTGCACCCCGAAAAGGCATACTCGCCAATCTCCCTCAGCCCCGCATCCTCCCCGTGCTCCTCGGGGTCAAGCTTGGGAAAATGCACCCGTCCCAGCCTCTCACAGCCCTCAAAGGCGTAATCCCCGATGGAGACCACGTTGTATTCCCCTACGCGCAAGGGGATCTCCACCTCCAAGACGTCCTTGTTGCAGCCCACCACACAGTAGCCCGTTGCGTATGAGTCCTCGACCAATTCCAGAGTCAAGGGTCCGTATTTGACCGTTTCCATTGCAATGCCTCCTTCCGTTGAAAAATGAAGCTTTCCATACGGTAGATTATAGCACACCTTCGCCCTTTTTGCAAGTTCTTTTCGCGAAGAGACGCAAGCAACCGCGAGAACCACGGGAGGGATTGCCTCCCGACCCGGAAAACAGTTGACGGGGGACGTGCCCCTTGGATGGAAAAGCAAGCAAAAACCCCGCATTCGCGAGAATGCGGAGTTTTTGCTTGACAGCCGTTTCAGCT
>JAFQOC010000537.1 GCA_017420845.1 Clostridia bacterium | reverse complement strand
GTACTTATAGAGCTTCTACGAGAACATCCCGAGAAGCATCCCCGAGGGCCTGGGCGCCCGCGTCCGTCGCGCCGACGTCAAGGTTCTGCCCATCTTCGATCTCATCGCCAAGACGGGCAATATCCCCGAGCGGGATATGTTCAACACCTACAACATGGGTGTGGGCATGAGCATCGTGGTGGCTCCCGAGGACGTGGATACCGCCCTGGAGATCCTGCGTGCCAATGGTGAGGACGCCTACCTCATCGGTGAGATCGTCAGCGCCGCCGAGCTGGGCGGTGAGCAGATCGAGATTGTCTGATAACATGAAGAAAGTTCTCTGGAATCTCGTAAACGGCCTGCTGGCCGGTATCATGATCGCCGTGGGTGGGACGGTGTTCCTGGCCTGCTTCGGCGACGGCTCCATGGTAAATAAAGCCATCGGTGCCTTCTTCTTCTCCATCGCCCTGCTCTCCATCTGCTACAAGGGCTACTCCCTCTACACGGGCAAGATCGGCTTCATCCCCGAAAAGCACGATGGGGAAGCGTTTTCCATCCTGCTGTGGGGACTTCTGGGCAACCTCATCGCCACCGTTGCGCTGGGATACGCCCTCCGCGCCGCCATCCCCGCCATCGGGGGCGTGGCCGAGGTCCTCTGCACCGCCCGCCTGACCCAGGAGTGGTGGCAGACCCTGATCCGCGGTATCTTCTGCGGCATCCTCATGTACATGGCGGTGAGCATCTATCGCGACAAGCAGACCATCTCGGGCATCCTGTTCTGCGTCCCCGTCTTCATTCTGGCGGGCTTTGAGCACTCGGTGGCCAATATGTTCTACTTCGGCGCGGCGGGGATGTTCTTCTCCCTCGATTCCATCATCTATCTGGCCATCGTGGTGCTGGGCAATACCATCGGCGGTATGCTCATGCCTCTCTTGGCTATGGTCAAGCCCAGGGAGTCATGAGTTTTGATGGATAAGCGGGCGCACACACAGGTGCGCCCCTACCCCGCGAAACATAGTTGCTTGTGGGAAACTTTGTGCACCCGATTCATGGTAGGGGCGCACCATGCCGAGCTTGCTCGGCGGTGTGCGCCCGTGACGAAAATACTTATGAAAAGGAAGAATCTTATGCCTGAACAAAAAAAGATCGCCGTCCTCGTCTCGGGCGGCGGAACCAACCTCCAGGCCCTCATCGACGCCCAGGGGCGCGGTGAGCTGGGCAACGGAAAAATTACCCTTGTCATCGCCTCCAAGCCCGGTGTATACGCTCTTGAACGGGCGGCCAACGCAGGCATCGAGGGCCGCGTGCTGGCGCGGAAGGACTACGACAGCATCGCCGCCTACTCGGGGGCTCTGGCGGATGAAATGACCGCCGCAGGGATCGACCTCGTGGTGCTGGCGGGCTTCCTCACCATCTTCGACGAGCAGGTGTACGAGGCCTTCCCCAATAAGATCCTCAACGTCCACCCTGCCCTGATCCCCTCCTTCTGCGGTAAGGGCTTCTACGGGCTCCACGTCCACGAGGCGGCTCTCGAGAAGGGCGTGAAGGTCTCGGGCGCGACCGTCCACATCGTCACCCCCGAGTGTGACGCGGGCCCCATCGTCCTCCAGAAGGCCGTGGCGGTCATGCAGGACGACACCCCCGAGACCCTGCAACGCCGCATCATGGAGGAGGCCGAGTGGAAGATCCTCCCCGAGGCGGTGAGGCTGTTCTGTGAGGACAGAATTACCGTTGTGGACAACAGGGTGTATATCAAATGAGCAAGAATTTATCCACCTGCGGTCTGGATTGCGCCTCCTGTAGCTTTTATTTGGAAAAGACCTGCAAGGGTTGCCGCGCCGTGGCCCCCGAGGGCAGATGCGTGTGGGGCGGCCGTTGCGACCTCTACGACTGTGCGGCAGGGAAGAACCTCGACCATTGCGGTCAATGTGAGCAGTTCCCCTGCGAGACCCTGAAGGAATGGGCCGCCGCCGAGGGAAGCGAGCGCATTCAAAATTTGATGGATCTGAAGAAATAACGAGACCCGTAGGGCGGGGCGTATTTACCTGCAAATGGGATCCCGCCATTGCGGGCGCACACATAGGTGCGCCCCTACCCCTCATAATTTTTCTCTCATGCCAACCGTTTTAGCGTTGGTAGGGGCGCACCTGCGTGTGCGCCCGTGGGTGATCTGTAAATTGCCCCGCCGGTAATCATGATTTTCAAAAAAAGGAGCATAAACATGAAGGTCAATACCATTGCAAACGAACTCAACTCCCTGGCCTACCACGGCCGCGGTATCATCATCGGTAAGTCCGCAGACGGCAAGAAGGCCGTCACCGCCTACTTCATCATGGGCCGCAGCGTCAACAGCCGCAACCGCGTGTTCGTGGCCGAGGGCGACGCCATGCGTACCAAGGCTTTCGACGAGTCCAAGATGGTGGATCCCCACCTCATCATCTACTACCCCGTCCGTGTGCTGGGCAACAAGACCATCGTCACCAACGGCGACCAGACCGACACCATCTATGATCTCATGGACAAGCAGATGACCTTCGAGCAGGCTCTCCGCACCCGTGAGTTCGAGGACGACAAGCCCAACTTCACCCCCCGCATCTCGGGCATCATCCGCCGCGAGGGAGACTGCGACATGAACTTCGCCCTGTCCATCCTCAAGAGCGCCGAGGGCGACGATTCCTCCTGCGAGCGCTTCACCTACGCCTACTCCGACCCCCTCTGCGGCCGCGCCAAGTTCATCCACACCTACAACGGTGACGGCAACCCCCTGCCCTCCTTTGAGGGTGAGCCCAAGACCCTGGAGCTGCCCGACGTGGATATCGACGCTCTGACCGACCTCATCTGGACCAACCTCAACGAGGACAACAAGGTGTCCCTGTTCGTCCGCTACATTGACCTGGCTACCGGTGAGGCCGAGACCAGGATCGTCAACAAGAACATGTAATTGTCGTAGGGACCGGCGTCCCCGACGGTCCGCAATACTATTCATAATCAAGGAGAAAATACCATGAAAGAATTTGAACTGAAATACGGCTGTAACCCCAACCAGAAGCCCTCCAAGATCTATATGCATGATGGCACCGAGCTTCCCATTGAGATCCTCTGCGGCCG
>JAFQOC010000536.1 GCA_017420845.1 Clostridia bacterium | reverse complement strand
GGTCTTGTCCATGGTGTCGCCGCCGAACATATCGGTGCCCGAGGCGTTGCAGGTGTGCCACCAGGACAGGGCAAAGCGGAGCTGCTCGGCCATGGTCTTGCCGCCGATGACGCGGTCCTTGTCATAGTAGCGGAAGGAGAAAGGGTTCTTGGATTTGGGTCCCTCATAGGGGATGGCGGTGATCCGGTTGTACATGGTTTGTTTCCTTTCTGCGTTTTTTTAGATTACTTTTGTTCGACCGTGGCCCAATCTGCCAGGAAGCGCTGGATTCCGTTGTCGGTCATGGGGTGCTTGATCATGCTCTCAATAATCTTATAGGGGATTGTGGCGATATCACTTCCCACACGAGCCACCTCGATTACATGGTTAGAGGAGCGGATGGAAGCCGAAATGATTTCGGTCTTAATACCATGTAAGCGGAATATCTTTACGATATCCTCTACCAGCTCAATTCCCTCATAACCAATATCATCCAAACGACCAACGAAGGGGCTCACGTAAGTGGCTCCCGCCTTAGCTGCCAGGAGTGCCTGGGCGGTTGAGAAAATTAACGTTACGTTTGTTTTGATACCCTTAGCCGACAACTGTTTCGTAGCTTTCAAGCCCTCGGCGCACATGGGAATCTTAATGACCAGATTGCTGTTGTTGATGGTTTCATACAGCTCCAAGGCTTCCTTGACCATGGTGTCTGCCTCCAAGGAAATGACCTCCGCGCTGATGGGACCATCCACAATTTCGGTGATCTCCTTAACCACCTCAACAAAATCCCGTCCCTCTTTCGCAATCAAAGACGGATTTGTCGTGACTCCGCAGATGACACCTAGGTCGTTCGCGCGGCGGATCTCATCCACATTGGCTGTGTCAATAAAAATTTTCACGGTTGTATTCTCCTTGTTTATCATTTTTTTATATTGGAAAAATCAAAGATTTTTCTTTACAAATTTACTTTTCGCTTTTCAAAAAACAAAAAAACAAGTATTACTTTATGAGCTTAATGAAAAGCACGCTGTGACCGTGGACGGCGGGGGTCTCGGAGCAACACTGACGGATCTCGTACTCATTGCTCTCAAAGCTGTACTCTCCCGTGCGAAGCTCGGTGCAGGCGGCGATCCCGTAGCCCTCTGCGGTTAGCTTCACGGGGGTGTCCTTGCGGTTGATGACCGACAAATACAGACAGTCGCCGTGATCGGTGCAAAGGATATCCAATGCGGGATTCCCGCTGTCGCAAGGGATCACACGGCCCCCGCGGTGGCTCTGCATGAGGCGGAACAGCTCTCCCGTGCTCTCGGTCTTGCAGGTGTTGCCTCGCACGAGGACCATGCCCTCGTTGACAGGCATGAAGAACTGGGCGCGGTCGATGTGGTAGGTCTCCTTCCCCTTGGCGAAGAAATGGAACTGCAGAGCGTTGGAGAAGAGGAGGGCACACGAGGAATCCTTGCCCCAGGAGTAGTTCCACTCGTCCACGCAGACGCGAATCCCCTCAAAGCAGTCGGCATAGAGATCGTTGCGGTAGAAATTCAACCCAAAGCATTCCCCGTCGGCGAAGTTGGACTCCAGCATCTCGCAGGTAGCCATGCCGTTGTCCCCTTGGGTAGCGTCGGGGAGGATGCCAATGTAATCGTGGTAGGAGACGTACTCAAAGTCACTCTGAAGACGGTTCATAAAGTCGTGGCTCCATTCACGGTAGCCGTAACCCCAGGTCAGACCAATGGCCACGGCGATAGTGGGATCGGCGGACTTCATGGCAACAATCAGCTCGTCGGTACGGGCGGCGGCCGCCGCGCTGGGCTGGTATTCCCCACCGAAGAAGTAGGCCTCGTTGCCCACGTACCAGAGGTGGATGCCGAAGGGATCAAAGCCCAGCGCCTGCCGCTTAGCGCCGTACTCGGTGGAGGCGTCTCCGTTGCAGTATTCCACCAGTCGGCGGGCGTCTTCTCCGTCGGAGAGGATGAGGCTGACGGTAAACTCCGGCTCTGCATCCAGTTCTCGGCAGAGCATCATGAACTCGTTGAGTCCGATATCCAGGGTATCCTGATTGTAGGAGTCGCGGAAGAGGAACCACTTGGAGGTGCCGTCGGCGGGGGTGCGGCAGGCAGGAGCCTTGAGACTTTCCTTCCAGTCAAAGTGGTCGGCGGCACAGCCTCCGGGGAAGCGGAGAGAGGTGGGACCGATGGCACGGAGTGCTTCAATGACGTCCCGTCTCATGCCAAAGAAGTGGTCGGTGGGGAGGAGGGAGACCTCGAACACGGCAGCCTCACCGATCACGCTGACCGTGAAGGTGCCCCCGTCCAGATCCTCGCCATCAAAGGTGAAGGACAGGGCGGTGTAGGGTTCGTCTGTCGCGGGGACAGTGAAGGTCTGCTCCTTCCCTGCCACACCGAAGGAAACCGTAGCGGTATCGGTGTAGGCCCTGACCCAGACAGCGGCCTCGTAGGTGCGTCCCTTTTGCAGGGCGATGTCTGCGGAGGTCTGGGATATGGTGCCGTTTTTGAGAACGACGAAGCTGCTGTGGCACAGACTCTCCTCGGGGCGGTCGATGACCCGCTCATAGCCGTCGCAGACCCAGCCGTCCACCGAGTCCGCGCCCATGAAGAGCTTGCGGTTGTTCAGCATCTGGGCGGACAGACCGCCGAAGAAGCCGCGGCGGGTGATCTCCATGTTCACACCGAAGAGTCCGTCCTCCAGAAGGTACCCCTTTTGAGCCCTGTCGGGTCGGATCCATGCGTTAGTCATACTTGATCCCCTTCAAAGCGGGATAGAGCTGGCGGTAGACCGCATATCCACGATCGTAGATCGCTTTCAGAGCAGGGTCGCACTTAACCGCCAAGGTCTTTTTAACGGTGGCGTCAGCCGCCTCATTGACGCTTGCATACTCTCCGCAGGCGGTCATGGCCAAGAGTGCACCGCCCATGGAGGGGCCTTGCTCGGTCTCGGTCAGGTAGATATCCGCGCCGAGGATATTCGCCAGCACGGTCTGCCAGACCTTACTGACCGC
>JAFQOC010000535.1 GCA_017420845.1 Clostridia bacterium | reverse complement strand
CGGAAATGCGGTACTCCATTGGGTTACCGTCCAGCGCGAGCAGCAGGCGGTTGCTCGCGTCGGAGACCACCGCGGGCTTAGCGGGCGCGTTGCCTTTCAGGCTCTTGAGGGCATAGACCTGCTGCTGCACGTGGTTGTACACCTCAAAGCCCAGCTCCTCACAGGGCTCAAAGTGACCGCTGTGATACAGACCCAGACCCTCCTGGGGCTGCTCCATCCACGCGAGGGGATAATTGAAGCGGTTCACGATCACCACATCGGGACGGATGGCGTACACGGGCTCCAGGGTACGCTCCAAGGGGGTCTTGCCGCCGATCAGATTGTTCATGGCATCCCAGTTCGATCCGTCGGAGCTCCAGCCGCCGTGAACCGAGACAGAGGAGCACATAACTTCGGGCTTACCGTCCTTGCCGACAGTATAGATGGGCGCATAGCTGCCCTCGGTCTCCCCCTTCTTGTTCTCCACGAACAGGAACATATTGCGCTTGTTGGAAATGGCCCAGCCGCCTGTTTCCTTATCGAAAACGCCGTATCTGTCCAGGTATCCGTTGCAGAAGCGGATATCCATGCGGTCATCCACGTCCTTGGGAGGACGGAAGCCCCACTGATCGAATACGGCCCAATCACAGAAAACCAAAACCAGAGGCTTGCTCTCCTCCGCCATGCGGTAGACCTGCTCGGGATACTCGCTCTGAAGCTGGTAGATCTTTTCCAGGGTCTCCTCCAGTGCCTCAAAATCGGTTCCGAAGAGTCTGGGGGCGATCACCACCTGCGGGACATTGGTATGCCCCTCGGCGGTCATATCCTTGGCGGCCTGCAAGAGAACCTTGGTATTGTTGATAAGACCTCTCATGTAGCGTTGGAAATCCTCGCCTGTCTCCCGCGCGTTGTAATTGGTGATATCCACCACCACGGCATCAAAGCCGGCAGCTCCCAGCCAGTATAGGTGCTGCTTGGCCACCGTAGGGTCGATCTGATCGTAGGTGCCCAGAAGAGGGGTAGCCGAACGAAAAATGCCGCCCTGCGTCACCAGACCGGGGGACTGCTGATACAGAGGATCCCAACCGTGATCGGGTCGGCTGTTGACAGAAGAACCGTGATCCACGTCGTACCACGCCAGCACATCAGGCTCCCAAAGGATCTCTCCGGGGGTCTCATCGCCGTTGTCGGTTTCTTCGTCGGTCTCCCCGCTCGTTTCAGTGGCGGTATCGGATTCCTCAGACTCTACGTCGGGATCGGTCACAGGAGCGGTGGGTTCTTCTACCACGTCGGATGTGACGTCATCGGATCCCTCCGTACCATCCGTTCCGCCCGGCGTCTGACGGCAACCAACAAAAGCGGTCACGATCAAAAGAGCTGCCAGACAAAGCAGCAAGTACCTGTTGAATAATGGTTTCATTTCTTTTCTCCTTGCTTTTATTTCCGTAAAGCTCCGAGTACGCCGCAAGCGCAGGACGGTTTGGGATATGCGTTTTTTACGGAACTACACACATCCCACCCGTCGTTTGTCGATTGTGACGAATATCCAACGTTTTTTCCACGGGTTTTGGAGCTTTACTATAAACATTATACGGCGAATTCTCCGTCAAGGAAAGGACAAAATCTGTCAATCACATGGACAAAACGGATAATCTTCCCGTTTGTTCTTGCATTTTTCAAATGAATGTGCTACAATTAAAATGACCTAATTATGTGCATTCATCAAAGCAAAAGGGAGGTGACGCTGTGTCCAAGGTCAAATTCGCGGGACGTATTCACACACCGATTCAGATCTATCATTTGCATTCTCACCCCTATTGGGAGGTGGTTTGCTATACCCAGGGTGTAGGCACGGTGGAGATCGACGGAAATATTGTCAGCTTTGAAACGGGCGATATTTTCTTCCTTCCGCCCGGCAGCATTCATTCCGACCACGCCGACGATGGCTTCAAGAATATTCACTACGAATTTGAGGACGTCTCCTTCCCTTACCACACGTGGATCAAGATTCGAGACACCGACGCAGGGGATTTCCTGTCGGTGATCACCAGGCTCTACAACGAATACCAGCTGAAACGCAAGAATTACGCCGAGATCGTGGACAGTCTGCACGATGTGCTTCTTCACTATCTCACAGCCTTTTCGGATCTGGTTCCCCATCATCCTTGTGTAGAAACAGCCATCAACCAAATCGTTACAAACTTCTCAGACCCTTTTTACGACTTGAGTCAAATAATGACTCACATTCATATGAACCCCGATTATTTCCGTAAGCTGTTCAAGAAAGAAATGGGGATATCCCCCTTAAAATACCTCACACAAATCCGAATTTCTCATGCCAAACGTCTTCTGCGCCTTAAACATCGGTCAGGCATGTCCATTCAAGAAATCTCATGGCTTTCAGGCTTTCAGGACAGCCTATATTTCTCCCGCGTGTTTAAAAAAGTTACCGGTGTACCACCGCAGGATTGGGAATGAATTTTTTTAGGTTTAAATCTTATACCTAATGCCGAGATCTGCGAGGGATTAGACTATACGGAGCTGTATAAAACGTATGTGCGGATGTGGCGAAAGGTCAATCCGGTCACCCTGTTTGAGATATTGGTGTTCGCCTTCATGAACAGGTTGTTCTCGTCAAGAGAGATCGAGCGAGCTTGCAAGACGGATATAAGGTTCATGTGGCT
>JAFQOC010000534.1 GCA_017420845.1 Clostridia bacterium | reverse complement strand
CGTCGCAACCCAACGCCCCGATAAACTGCAATTTGAATCATTCCTGAATAGCAACGAAAGGAATTGATCCCCATGAAAGCATGCAAAAAAGACCTGTTAGCGATACAGATCCACGACACCCGCGCCGAGATGGGTGCCGCCGCCGCGAGGGATATCAAGGCCTGCATCCTGTCCCTGCTGGAGCAGAAGGAGACGATCAACATGATCTTCGCCGCCGCCCCCTCCCAGAACGAGGTGCTGTGGGGATTGGCGACCGATAAGGAGATCCCCTGGAACCGCGTCAACGCCTTCCACATGGACGAGTACATCGGCCTTCCCGCGGACGCGCCCCAGGGCTTCGGCAACTTCTTGAAGGAGCATATCTTCGGGTTGGCCGACTTCAAGCAGGTGTTCTACATCGACATCACCGCAAAGGATGCCGAGGCCGAGTGCGACCGCTACGCCGCCCTGCTCCGACAGTACCCCACGGACATCGTGGTCATGGGCATCGGGGAGAACGGCCACATCGCCTTCAACGATCCCCCCGTGGCGGATTTTTCCGACCCCAAGGCGGTCAAGCACGTGGAGCTGGATCCCATCTGCCGCAACCAGCAGGTCAACGACGGGTGCTTCGCCAGGCTGGAGGACGTGCCCAAGACCGCCATCACCCTGACGGTCCCCACCCTCTTCGCGGGGGATCACCTCTTCTGCATCGTCCCCGCAAAGACCAAGGCCGCGGCCGTCCACGCCACCCTCTGCGGTGAGATCGGGGAGGCCTGTCCCGCTACCATCCTGCGCCGTCATCAGAGCACCGTGCTGTATCTGGACAGCGACAGTAGCTCCCTTCTGTAACGGCTATGAAAAGAATCAAGTCTGACAAGATCATACTGGAAGACCGTATCCTCGACGGATACGTATACTTTGAAAACGGTGTCATCACCGACGTGACTACCGAGGAACACCCCGCCGACGAGGTCTTTGACATGACCGGCTACTACGTCAGCCCCGGCTTCATCGACATCCACACCCATGGCGGCGGCGGGTACCGCTTCGAGGGCAGCACCGAGGAGATCGTAAACGGTTGCAATTTCCACTTAAAGCACGGCACCACCTCCATCTGCCCCACCGTGTCGGCCGCGCCCTTTGCTTCCATGGCAAAATCAGCCAAACATATCCGAGCCGCCATGGCCGACCCGCGGGTGAAGGGTACCGTCCTCGGTGTCCACATGGAGGGGCCCTACCTCTCCGCCAAGCAGGCGGGCGCCCAGTGTCCCACCCACATCACCCCGCCCATCGAGGAGGACTACCTGCCCTTCATCCAAGAGAATTCCGACGTGATCGCCCGCTGGACCTACGCGCCCGAGAACGACACCGAGGGAAAATTCGCCAAGGCCCTGCAAAAGTACGGCATCGTTGCCTCCGCGGGGCATACCGATGCCATCTATGACGATATGCAGAGGGCTTACGAGGACGGCTGTGCCCTGGTAACCCATCTCTACTCCTGCACCTCCACGATCACCCGTGACCACGGCTTCCGCCGGTTGGGAGTCATTGAGGCAGCCTACCTTATGGACGGTATGCTCGTGGAGATCATCTGCGACGGAAAACACCTCCCCCCCGAGCTGATCCGTTTGATCTACAAGATCAAGGGCGCTGACCGCATCGCCCTGGTCACCGACAGCCTTGCCCTGGCGGGGACGGATCAGACCCACGGCTTCATGCAGGACACCGAGTTCATCATCGAGGACGGAGTCTGCAAGCTCATGGACCGCTCCGCCTTCGCGGGAAGTATCGCCACGGCGGATCGCCTGGTTCGCGTGGCCGTCAAGGAGGCGGGTATTTCCCTTCCCGACGCGGTGAAGATGATCACCGCGACCCCCGCGAGGATCATGGGACTGAAAAACAAGGGCAAAATTGCCCCCGGTATGGACGCGGATATGGTCGCGCTTGGCGAGGACCTTCGAGTCAAAGCGGTGTTCGCGAGGGGAACGCCCATAGAGGCGGTAACCGTGATTTGACCCGGGTTGCACGACTCATTACCCTTTATCACACAAATCATTATCCAGATAAAGCCAACCACCCCCATGCATTGAGCATGGGGGTGGAAAGATTTTTTTCGGTTTCTTTTTTGCGTTTGCGCGCGGAGCAGCCAAGGAGATAGTGACCGTGGTGCTTGGATATTCAGGCTCCCCTCCTCCCTCAAAAGCGGTCACCTTTCAGAGCCCCTGCCAAAACTCATCCCCTCCTTGCTATCATTTTCTGCCGATACTCCTTGGGCGAGCATCCTGTATCTCTTCGAAACATTCGGTAAAAATGGGCGTAATCCGCGAATCCACACTCATAGGCCACGCGCTCAGCCGTGACGTTACTGGTGGACAAAAGCAGCTTGGCCTTACGGATGCGCGCGGCACCCACATAAGCGTGAGGGGTGATTCCCATAGAGTCCCGAAAAATGCGGATGAGATAGTTTTCACTGAAATGAAAAGCCGCGGCCAAATCCTCCAGAGAGGGTGGATTTTGAAGATCTTGTGTCAGACGGCGTGCCATGTGATCCACCAGCATATCCCGCTCACTGCGAGCCTGTTCACGGAACAGACGGGTAAGAATGGTACAGAGCAGGCCGTTCTTAACAACACGTGGGGCGTCCTCATTCTCGGCGCTATTCAACTCCTTCAGGAGGGGGAGGAACGCCTCGGGATCGAATAATCCCCAACGGGGGAGGTTGGGGGCTTCATCACTCCAGACACTGTCCCCGAAATGCAGGTAGAAATACGAGGGAGACTCGCTGACCACGGGGCCATCCTGAAGGAGACCCCTCTGCTGGACGTAGTATTCCCCCCTTGTCAGCTCTACAGGTATACCGTCCTCGGTGAAGCGAAGCACACCGCCCAGCATCAAAAGCAGGACATCGCAGGATTCTACTCTGGTAATGTGTCGCTCACCCGGCAGGAATTGTCGGAAGGCGGACAGTCGGTAGGTGGGGACGGTTTGCATGGATATGCCAATGGGCACAGCGGTCACCTCCTTATGGGTCATGCTCTTATTATACCGCGTATGTTCGATTTTTGCAAGGATTTTTGCAAAAATATACCTGTAATTTTGTTTTGATCTGTGATAAAATAAAGGCAACTATAAAGGAGGGTTCGTTATGTCCAAATTGCTTTTACGCATATTTTGCCTGTTGCTCGCCTTGTCCATGCTGGCGGCCACTGCCTGTACGGGGGGCGTGACGCCCGACGACACCACCTCTCACTCCCATGAGACCGATACGGAACCACCCACATCTGCATCTACGGGATCTGAGACTGAGACCGAGGCCGAAACCGAGCCTCCCGTCCTGCTCGGAGAGCCGCGGGATGTCCTCGTTACAACGAAAGGAGCCGTAGACGACATGAAGTTTTCTCCTCTTCCCCTGGGGCAGGTACAGGCCGCAAGCTGGTTGAAGAATCAGCTTCTCCTCCAAGCCGAGCAGGTGACCAAGCAGTTTGAATCACTTTCCCCCGACTGCAAGTCCGAGGGGGACAACCGCTCGGGCTGGCTGGGCGGCTCGGGCGAGAGCTGGGAGCGAGGCTCCTACTATACCCGCGGTCTCATCGCCTCGGCCTACGTGCTGGACGATGCCGACATGAAAGCGCAGGCGCAAAAATGGATCGACTGGACCTTGAATAGCCAGGTCGAGAGCGGCGCCTTCGGTCCCTTTGCAAATGATCCCGAAAAGCTGGACTACTGGCCCCTGATGCCCATGCTCATGGCCCTGGAGCTGTACCACGATGCCACGGGGGACGAGCGGGTGATCCCCTTCCTGCAAAACTACTTTGCGTGGGAGGCCGAGGCCCTGAAAACCAAAAAGCTGACCTCCTGGGCAAGAGTCCGAGGCGGAGACAACATCTTCGCGGTGCTGTGGCTCTACGAGAAGACGGGGGACGAGTCCTTACTTGACCTGTGCAAGCTGCTCTATGAGCAGACCTTCGACTGGGAAACGGCCTACGACGAGGAGGCGTGGCTGGGCGCCTACCATATCGTCAACGCCCAGCAGAGCTTCAAGCTTTTCCCCGTCATGTACGCCGTCACGGGGGACCGGCACTACCTGGACGTCTACTATGAGGGCATCGAGAACATCTACATGGCCTCGGGACGGCAGGACGGTATGTCCAATGGCGACGAGATGAGCCGCGGCATTGACGGCGTGTACGGCAACGAGACCTGCGCCGTGGTAGAGCGCATGCTCTGCGATGAGATCTCCCTCTACCTCCTCCGCGACGCCACCGTCGCCGACCATCTGGAGCTCATCACCTACAACGCCCTGCCCCAGCAGCTCCTCCCCGACGGAAAGGGCCAGGTCTACTTCACTATGCAGAACCAAGTCATGGCCAACCTGGGTGTCCACGGCTTTACCAGCGACGGCGGCGACCGCTTGGTATACGGTCTCCCCGGCGGTTTCCCCTGCTGTGTCCACAACTACCAGATGGGTTGGCCCCTCTTCATCGCCTCCATGTGGATGGCCACCTCGGACGGCGGTCTTGCCGTGGGCGCTTACGGCCCCAATACCGTCACCGCCACGGTGGGAGATGGCACCAAGCTGACCGTCACCCAGACCATCAACTACCCCTATGAGGATACGGTCACCCTGACTCTCTCCGCAGACAAGACCGACACCTACCCCCTCTACATCCGCGTGCCCGAATGGTGTGATAATCCTTCCGTCACGGTCAACGGTCACGCCGTGAAGGCAGAGCTGATTGCGGGCGAGTATGCCGCCCTGACTGCCGCCTGGGAGGACGGAGACGTGATCACTCTGACCTTCCCTGCCGAGATCACCGCCACCCTGACCGACAACAACAGCGTCAGCGTCCGTCGTGGCGCGGTTCTGTTCGCGCTGGAGATTGGGGAGAAGTGGAAGAAGATCGGCTACGATCCCCTGAATTGGCACGTCAATCGGAAATATCCTTCCTACGACATCACCCCCACCACCGACTGGAACTACGCGTTGGAGAACTTCAATTTTGAGGACGTAGCCTCCAATTTCACGGTCACCCGCAACCCCATCACCGACGAGATGCGGTATCAGCTCTCGGATGTGCCGCTGGTACTGGAGGCCAAGGCCAGAGCCGTCAAGGATTGGACGCTGAACACCGCCTTGGATATTGCGAGAGATACCCCCGTTTCCCCCGTAGCCGCCGACCGTCTGGGGGATGAGACCGTCACGGTGCGGCTGGTCCCCTATGCCCATACCCGCCTCCGCATCACCTTGATGCCCTGGACGGGAGAAGCCCAAGCCCCCAAGTCCCAGCGTCCCGATGAAAGCACCCTGCTGTTCCCCTCGGTGATCGTACCTCTGGAGGCGCAGGGCGAGGCGGCAGGCACCGCTCAATTGTCCTACACGGTAAACCTTGCCTATGAATCCCCCGCCGATCTGACCCTCAAGGTAGAGGTCAACCGCAAGGACGCGGGTACGGTCACCCTGACCAAGGGCGCAGGCACCGTCACGCTGGACACCGAGCTGCTTGGCACCGACCGTCATAACCGCATCTGCTTTACCACCGAGGACGGCTCGGCCATCCCCGCGGATCTGACCGTTTCCTTGTCCGTGACGATCCACGACAACGGCATCACCCGCTACGAGGCCGAAAAGGCCAAGCTGACGGGCTCGGCCTACTCCCCCGGTACTCACGTGGCGGGCATTGATGACGTTGGCTCCTCCTTGACCTTCGATGCGCTGGTCGTTGGCGAGGACGGAGACTATACCCTCCGCTTCTACTACGCCGCCCCCATGGGTCTGGCCACCCACACCGTCTACGTGGACGGTGTCAAGCGGGGTGTTCTGCGCTACAACGAGAACGGCAAGTCCCTGGGCTGGGGCAGCTTCAGCGAGGACATCTACGCCGATATCCACCTCACTCTAACCAAGGGTACCCACACCCTCCGCATTGAAAAGACCGCATCCGATATCGGCTTTGCCGAGCTGGACGCCTTTGATCGGATACCCTGTGACTTGACCGGCGGTGTCCCCGAGCAGACGGCCACGGAGTAAGCGACGGAATGTAAAAAAGCATAATAAAAAAATCCGAACAGTTCTGTCGTAATGGGGCTGTTCGGATTTATTTTACGTAGCTTGCACAGCGCATCTCGTCCCCTCATCTCCGCCAACAAAAAAGAGACTGCGTTTGTAACCTTCTTTGCCGGTAGAGGTGAGGAAGGGATCGGTCTTGGGTTCCTTTCTTTTTCACGTAGCGTCCGCGCGAGCCCCTTAACCGGGCTATCCTTCCCTGCCCGGATACGGCTAACTTGGCTACGTGGGTGGTGGTGGAGGGGGCGCGACCGGCTCACGTGTTGTCGGACACAAAATTTTGATAGGCTCATTCATTGGCCCTCTCCCTCCCTTTTCTTGGCTCCGGCTTTCACGGATTCGTGAGCCGTCGTCACCTTTTCTCGGCTTTCTGAAACTTTATTTATCCAAATCTCTTGACAACCAAAGCTATATGTGCTATAATACAATTGTTCTTATTTCATACCAAGAACAATTAGGTTGCTATGATAAGGTCGCTACTTATCGTAGTGTACCGCAAAGCTCTGACGATCGGTTTTCCGGTCGTCATCTTTATATGTGAACAAAAAACGATTCTCCTGCTGCTGTCTTACTCTCTGATAACTTGTAACATATAAACAATGGCAATGTGGGATCCCCGGTTGTAGCTCCCTAATAGTTCTTGGTATGAAATAACAAGAACGAGGTAATTAACCTATGAAAAAGCGTTGTAGCTCCCTAATAGTTCTTTGTATGAAATAACTCCGTACCCTGCGCCGATGGAAAGCAATCTGTTGTAGCTCCCTAATAGTTCTTGGTATGAAATAACGAAATGTTCAGCCTCTCCGATCTCCCAGCCGTTGTAGCTCCCTAATAGTTCTTGGTATGAAATAACATT
>JAFQOC010000533.1 GCA_017420845.1 Clostridia bacterium | reverse complement strand
CTTGCAGTGTCAGGGAGATGGGCCAGACGAAGCCGTGCTCGGTGTGGGGGGAACCGATGCCGTGGAGCTTCGTACCCGTGAAGTAGAAGGGGTTATCCTCCGAGAGGATGAAGCGGCGGGTGTTTTGGTAGACGGGATCGTCGGCGGAGCAGTAGCCCAGGTAGGGGGCGGAGAGCAGGGAGGGGACGTTGGCGTCGTCCATGAGGTTGTAGTGGCCCAGGCCGTCGGTCTCATAGGCGTAGATGCGGCCGTACTTGGGATGATCCACCATACCGTACTGCCGGATACCCGCGTCGATCTCACCCCCCAGCTTCTCGGCGCGGAGGGCCAGAGCCTCGTCGGCGTAGATTTCGCGGGCAATCTCAGCCAAGTAGCGGAGCACCACCACGGCGTACATCTGGGCGGGGATGAGGTAGTGGTAGGTGCAGGCGTCGTCCGAGGGGCGGAAGCCCGACCAGGTCATGCCCGTGTAGCCAACGGGGGAGCCGTGACCGCCGTGGGTCAGGGTGTCGGTGGGCTTGGGAGGCTCGGGGCGCTCGAAGACGTAGGTGGACTTTTCAGCGTGGTGCTGCTCGGTCTCCCAGAGGTCGAGGATGATCTCCAGCATCTTCTTGTAGTCCTCATCTAAATGCCCAGTTCGTCCCGTCTTCTTCCAGAACTTGTAGGCAATGAAGATCACCGAGCAGAGAGAGTCTACCTCGTACTTGCGCTCCCAGACCCAGGGGGAGCGAAAGGTCAGGTCCTCGACGTGTCCGCGGTTGTTGCCGCACTCGTTGAAGGCGTTGGCATAAGGGTCCTTGGGAACGTAAATGGCGTAGCGCTTGATCATCTTCTCGATGATATCAGCCAGCTCGTCATTCTCGGCGGCCACGGGAAGGTAGTGGTGCACCTGGGCGGCAGAGTCGCGGAGCCACATGGCATGGATGTCACCCGTGATGACAAAGGCCGAGCCATCGTCCAGCAGTTTGGTGGTGGTCTCCAAAGTGTTTGGGTAGCACTTGGTGAAGAGAAGAGCCAGATCGTCCCGCCCCATTTCATACAGCTTTTTGCAGACGGCGTCAATCTGATCCCGCAGAATGTGAGAAAATTGGTTCATGATCATCTCCCTTTCGTTTCTTCAATGTGGGAACATGTAACGGTCACAAAAATCCCTTACGGATCACGGGAGAAACGCAGATCAGGTTCTCCAAAGCGACCTCGCCTCCGTAAAGCTTGGGGATCTCCACATCCGCAAGCTCCGACAGAGGTATGGACAAGGATCCGGCCGTTACATCGAGCGCACGAACCCCTTCCCTGCTTTTCAGCGTCAGCGTGTAGGTGTCGGATGGGATAAAGCCGGGCTTTTTCGCGTCGTACAGCGCAAAGCAAATACTCTCTCCGTCCCTGTGCCATGTGAGCAACATGCCCTTGGACACCCAGGTCCGCTGTACCGACAGCGCCGCCCGCAGCTCGGCCACGGCGTCGCCTCCCTCGCGCCCCTCGGCGTAGGTGGCGAACCGTCCGTCCATGCGGTCGGTGACCCGATGGAGATCCATCCCCGCGCAGGCGGAGACGTGGATCCCTCCCAGCACCAGCTCCTCCCACCAGCGGATGGCGGGGCCGTTGACGGTGTGCAGGGACTCGCTGTTGTTGATGACCTCAATAAAGTCCACGTGGGTAAAATCCCGGATATTCATCTCAAAGCGACAGCCCATGGCGAAGGGCTCGCCGTAGGCAAAGGGATGGGCGATGCCCGTGATGCCCCCCGCACGCTTACAGGCCTCGAACAGCCGCTCGGGGCGGTGGCGGTCGATGGAGTCCCAGGGGACGTAGGTCTCCAGGACCGGGCAGACGATGTGTCCGAAATAGGTGGTGTACTCCATGCCGTAGGCGCAGGTCAGCTTCAGCCCATCCCGCTCCAGCTGGTTGCGGATGATGCCGTGACCCGAGATCGTGTTGTGGTCGGTGATGGCAAAGCAGTCCACCCCCTCGGCCACCATGCGGCGGATCAGCTCCCCGCAGGAGATGGGGGCGTCGGACTCGTCGGTGTGGTTGTGCAGCTCGTATCGCTTAAACACGGCCGTCCTCCTTCCCTCCCCTGACCCTCAGGGTGTAGCGGGTGTGATCCTTGGCCACGTTGAAGACCAGCAGGGTGATCTTGAGCACCCCTTCCATGCGGGGCTGGGGGATGCACCCGTGGGAGGCGTAGTCCGCCCGAAAGATCATGTGACGGTCGGGCAGCTGCTTATGGATACAGCCAATGAACTTGTCGTTCAAAGTGGCCAACGGGTGTATCTCGGTCTTGAGATCAATGTCGTAGACCAGGAACTTCCGCGCCTCCTCCTCAGTGATGACGTGTCCGCTCATGTCGCTGACCTCGCGGATGGTCTTCTCCAGCACCGCGGAGGTGATGGGAGGACACTCGCGGTAATGCTCCTCGGTCCCGTAGATCTCCAGGATCTCGCCGCGGCCGAGATCGGCCGTCTCGTCCCGATAGCGCAACTCGGCAAAGTCGTAGGTCAGATGGACGTCCAGCTGGTCGCAGGGCTCCTCCAGGCAGACCGTATAGGTGATCTGCCCCCGGAAATTCCGATTCAGGATTCCTTCAACAGAATACAGCTCTTTCATAGCCGTTTCCTCCATGTCATTTACGGGGTCTTACTCCACGACCTCGGCAGAGACCTTGTTGTCCATGTAACGGAAGATGAACCTCACCACGCAGTTGTCTCGGGGGGTGGTGAAGTGGGCCTTGGGGCCGTCGCCGCTGACGGCGCGGTGGCTGTGGGCGGTGTAGACAGCCGACAGGGTGCCGTAGGTGGAGACGGCGTAATCGTAGGTGCCCGCGAAGGGGATGACCACCGACAGGGTGTAGGTGTTGTCCCCGATGTAGTACATACGGGTCAGCTCACTGTTGGAGTCGTTCTCCTCACAGCCCACGAAGGGCTGGAAGCTGCCGTACACCACCACCTTCTCGGGGAGCTTGAAGCCCGTCTCGGGATCGTACTCCTCGCGGCAGCCGTATCGGATGAGGTGCTCGGGGTTGGCGTAGCCCTCGCGGAGGCGGTCGCCGTCAGCCCAGCAGGCGGCCATGACGTCCTCCTGACCGAAGCCCATGGGGCAGGCGGCGGATTTGTTGTTGATCTGGTAGTAGTGATTCACACCCATCTCCCCATTATCGCCCCGCACCATCTCCACACGGGCGTCGCTGAGCATACGGCGGAAGGGCATCTCGAAGAAGGCGTGGGGGTTGTTGATCTGAGTCCAGCGGTAGGTGTACTCAATGAAGTGGTCGCGGACCTCGGGGGACTGGTTGGCGAACCAACCGATCTGATCGAAGCCCCACCACTGCCAGCGGGCTACCTGATGACGGCCGCGGTTGGCGATGGCCTCCTCCACGGTGGCCTCCTCGAACATCTTGCCGCCCCAGTTGTCGTACTCCATGAGGTAGGGCATCTGCTCGCCGTACCAGCCGTTGGGATTCTCCCCCCCCTCGCTGAAGCCCTCGCGGACCAGCACCAGCCGCTGGCCCTCGTAATGCTCCAGGGGAGCGCGGGTGTAGGGCATGGCGTGGTAGTCCAGAAGGAGCTTGCCGTTCACACTCACGCCGTGGGTGTGGGCATCCAGCAGGACCTTATGACGGCGGGCGTGCTTTTTTGCGTAGTCGCGGATCATGCCGAAGAGCTCGTAGGTCTTCTTCATGCCCTTGTCCTCAGCGGTGTAGAGGTGGACCTGACCCATATGAAGGGCCTCGTAGCCGCAGTCGATGTAGCGGGTGGCGCGGTAGTAGAACCACATACGGGCCTCGTCGCGGTTCAGGTCGGGCATATCGCCGATCTTGCCGGGGGCGCGGCCGGGGGCGGAGTTCCAGGCGGTGTCCCCGTTCTCGG
>JAFQOC010000532.1 GCA_017420845.1 Clostridia bacterium | reverse complement strand
CTTTGACCGATTCGTGGAGCATTTCCTGGCACACGGCTCCTTCCGCTACCTCACCATCTGCGCCGTCATTGGCGCGGTGAACGGCAAGACCATGCAGGCCATTGGCGAGGATGGCGGCGTGACTCGGCTCACGATCTTCACCCCCGAATGCGAGGCCTGGGCGAGAGCCTTTTACAGTGGCATTTATAAGCACTTTGAGGAAAAGGGCTGGCTTCCCATGCTCCAGATGCGCCTCCAGGACGAGCCCCATTCCACCGAATACTGGAAGTGGGCCAAGGATCTCTGCCGCGTATGTATGCCCGGTGTGGTCTGCGGTGAGCCCTTGGACACCCACACCATCTCCCGCGCGCTGGTGGGCTACTGCGACCAGTATATCCCCCGCATCGAGGTCTACGAGGAGGGCAAGGACTACTACCTGGAGCGTCAGCGGGCAGGGGATCAGGTCTGGTGCTACTCCTGCTGCTACCCCTTCGAGATGGGCTGGATGAACAAGTTCATCGACCTGCCCCCCCTCTACTCCCGCCTCATGAAGTGGGCCTGCTTTACCCACGGCATTACGGGCTTCCTCCATTGGGGCTTCAACCACTGGGGCCGCGGCCTCTACGGTATGGATCCCGACGCCCGCTTCAAGGGTGACGGCTTCATCGTCTACCCCGACGCCCAGCGCAACAGCCTCATGCTCTCCGCCCGAGGGCTGAGCACCATCGAGGGCTTGCAGGATTGGGAGCTGCTCAACCTTCTGCGGCAGAAGAATCCCGCCGCCGCCCGCGCCATCGCCCGCCGTATTGCCTTCGGATTCACCGACCTCCACGCCACCGCGCGAGAGGTAGAGGCCGCCCGCGCCGAGGTGCTGACGCTCTTGTCCTGACGAGTCAAATTGCAGTTTATCGGGCTGAAGCCCGATAAACTGCAATAGTGAAATACGCCTTGTGGCGTGTGAAATGCCTTCGGCGTGAAATACGCGCGTTGCGCGTGTGAAATTCGCCCTGGCGGGCGAGTTATGGTGGAAATCCTACGGATTTCTTCAGTATGATTTAAATTGGAAACCCGTAGGGTTTCTTTCCTTCACTCGCCCAACGGGCGAATTTCACGTCGCAGACATTTCACATGCGCAAAGCGCATATTTCACGCGCGTCAGCGCATTTCACTTTGGGTTTATCGGAACGATAAACCCAAATTTACTCCCCCGTTTTGAAAGGAGCCCCCTATGCGATCCGTCAAACGCATCCTCACCCTTATGGTTGCCGCCACCCTCCTGCTGACCTGCGGGACGGCCCTGACCCTCCCCGCCACCGCCAAGGACGTCAACCTCCACAGCGGCACGGGCAGTCGCGGGGCCGAGTTCGTCACGGGTGACGTGGGCTACCGCGCCATCATCAACGCTCCCTTCACGGGCTTTGCCTTCTCCATCCCCACCTGGGCGACCAACACCGCCCGCTGTACCCTCTCCATGTACAAGTGGGCCGGCACCTACCGCGATACCACCCGAGGGGAGCCCATCGCCTCCCAAAAATTCGAGGGTCTGCGGGACAACGCCTCCAACTGGGTGACCTTCGACGAGCAGCCCGCGGGGGAATACCTCTTCCTCATCACCGAGCCCGCCG
>JAFQOC010000531.1 GCA_017420845.1 Clostridia bacterium | reverse complement strand
GTGTGCGGTTCGTAGGGGAGGGGTCTCCCCTCCCGAAATCTGTGGAAACAAAGGATAGAAAAATGTTTTTTCGTTGTGGCGGGAGGGGAGACCCCTCCCCTACGGATAACGGATTCATTGAACCGAACTGCCCGGATCACTGCATCCAGTTATACTCCTCATAGAGATCCTTGCGGTAGATCCGCCCCTCCTCTACGGTGACGTGGGCGCGGACGAGATCTTCAATGGCGGTGCGGATGTGGTAGTGGGCGTTGCGGGAGGTGGGCTCCCACATGACAATGAGATTGGAGCCGTAGCGTTTATCCTCTCCCCCGATGACGCCCGTGGCGTAGACGTAGGTGGTGGTGCCGTCAAAGCCCATATACTCCTCGGGGTCCCAGGTGGGCTGGTTCATGAAATCCCACTCCGTAAGCAAGGCTTTCAGGGCGGTTCCCTCCTCGGCGGTCAGGGGGATCGTCTCCTGCTGGATGATCCGATAGGTGTAATTGTCGGGCAGGAAGTCCCTGTCATCCAAATGGTAGAAGTACAGCGTCCCGCCGCCAGCCTCCTCCAGGAGCAGGTCATAGACGTAAAAACCGTCGTAGGACTTGTCGTCCCGCATGATATCGAAGGACACGCGCTGCATACAGCGGATAAAGGTCCTGTCTTTCTCGTCCGCCGAGCTCATCAGGGTGGCATGGGGGATGTTGACGTAGTTGCAGGCACTGTAATAGTACTCCCACTGTAGCAGATTGTTCTCCAGGATCGTCTCGGCGTCGTAGAAGTCCAAATAGCACTCGGGGGGCAGGTTGTCTCCTACGATGGCCGAGGGCAGATCCTTATCCAGCACCATTCCACGGAGCATATCGTCCTCCCGCCCGTCGGCGGCGTAGACCTGATCGCACAGATAGTCGTCTCCCTTCTTTTCCAGAAACAGGTAGAGAAGCGTGTAGCGCGACAGGGAGTAGACCGTATAGTACACCGTCTCCTCCTCGGTGACCAGCTCGCGGATGGGCTTGTTGCCGAAATAGCCCGCGAAGAAGGCATAGGTCTCCTGCGGAGTGTCCGAGGTCCCGCAACAGAAATCGGCGAAATCCCACAGCCCGTACTCTCGCTTGACACCCCAGACGTTTTTATTGATGACCCGCTTGGTTTTGTCAGAATAGACGAAGGGCGTCTCGTTGTCGATCACCACCTCGCCACCCTTGACGTAATCGGCGGTGCGCTTGCCTTTGCCCGCGCAGGAGGGCAGAAGCAGGGCAGCGAACAGGAGCAGGAGCGTGGAGAGAGTCATGCAAAGAATTCGTTTCATGGTAGGTCTCCTTTCAAAAGAGGTCTCTACTTAGTCGATTGCAAAATGATTCAAATTTGGGTTTATCGAACTGTTTGACGGAAGGTGCGTGCCGCTTTCCTCGTTAGCCCTCTCACCCGCTTCGCGGGAGCTCTCCCAGAGGGAGAGCCTCGGGAAAACACATATTGGAAAAGGGATTTTCTCAAATCGCGGCACGAAAGGCTCCCCCTCCGGGGGAGCTCCGCGAAGCGGTGAGAGGGCAAATAACGCGGGTATGGCACGAACCAACCTTTTTCAAACAGACCGCTAAACTGCAATTTTACAATTTTGCAATCGCCTAAAGCGGTCTTTACTATGTAAGACACCAAAAATCACGAAACCTTACAGCTTTTCTGAAAATTCACAATAATTACTCCTTCCAAGAGGGGATCTCGTCCTTGAAGAGCTGGTAGAACTCGGCGTTGGTCACCAGAACGATGGAATCATCCTTTTCAGCGGCCTCGGCGATGGTCTTGATCATGGTCTCAAACTTATCCCACGTATTGAAGATGTCCAGCTCGTAGCCGTGGCCCCAGACGTAGAACAGCATATCCCCCTCGCAGTCAGCGGCGAGGAACTCGTTCAGGAGGGTCAGGGAGTCAGCGTCGCTGAAGCCGCAGGTGGGGTACCAGGTCATGAAGTACTGAGGCAGGGAGAACTTGCCCAGACCCTTCGCGGTATTGCGGGTGGTGCAGCTGCCGTAGCGGACGCCCGTGGTCTCCACAATAGTGGTGATGTTGCCCTCGTTCCACTCGGTGTCGCCGCCGGGCCAGGCCATGCCGATGGGCTTATAGCCGAAGATCTTCTCGATGTTCTCGGCGTCGTTCTTCACCTCGCGGGTGACCTGACGCTCGGACAGATTCTTGAGGGAGGGGTGGGTGCGGGTGTGGCACTCCACGTCAAAGCCGTCGTAGATGCCCGACTCCAGCTCGGCGCGGGTGTAGCGGATGTGGGTGACGTCGGGGCGGTTGAAGGCCTGACCGACCCAAGCCCAATTGGCGCCGTACAGGCCGGTATTGACGTAGAAGGTACAGCAGTCCACGCCGTACTTTCTCATGATCTCCATCATGCGGGCATCCTGGGTGATGCCGTCGTCCATGCGGATGGTGATGTACTTCTTGGGGGTTCCGTCACGGACAACGCCGTGATCCATGCCGCCCTCGGGGGTCTCGGTGACAGCCTCGGTGGTGACTTCTTCGGTAGTTTCTTCCACGGTGGTTTCCTCCTCTGTGGGTGCTTCGGTGGGGGCGGGGGTGTCCTCGGCGGTGGTGTCGGGGGTGTCGGCGGGGTCACAGGCGGTCATGCACAGGGCGGTCAGGGCGGCGATCATACAGAAGGCCAGGATGAGCGTCAGATACTTTTTCATAGTAAACCTCACTTATTCGAGTGGATCAGATGGTCTT
>JAFQOC010000048.1 GCA_017420845.1 Clostridia bacterium | reverse complement strand
TTGTCGCCGATCTCGGTGGTCTCACCGATGACCACACCCATACCGTGGTCGATGAACAGCCCCTTGCCGATGGTGGCACCGGGGTGGATCTCAATGCCGGTCTTGTGGCGGGCCCACTGGCTGACGGCGCGGGCGGCGAAGTAATGCTCCGATAGGTAGAGCTTATGGGCCACGCGGTAGGCCAGAATGGCGTGGACGCCCGAGTAGAGCAGGAGGATCTCCAGATCACTGCGGGCGGCGGGGTCGCGCTGGCGGACGGCTTCGATATCGGTGGCGATCTCGTTGCGGATGGCGGAGATTGTGTCGGTCACCTTTTGGGTGGACTTTCTGAAGATACGGGGCAGATCAAAATTGATGATATACTCACGATCACGGTTCATGGATGGTACCTCTTGGGGTGGATTAAAATGGGATGCCCTCTCCGTCACGCCTGTGGCGTGCCACCTCTCCCGGGGGGAGAGGCTTACCGGTGTGAAGACAAAGTCTCTCCCCGTGGGAGAGCTCCCGCCGCAGGCGGGTGAGAGGGCTTTCTGCGGACTTAGTCGGGATAGCAAAGGGATCAGCGGCGGCCGTTTAACGGCGGACCTTCTTGCCCACCACGTGGATGATGCGCTGGAGAGAGGGGGCGAAGATCATGTTGATGATGAACTCAAAGACGAAGTTCAGACCCGCCAGACCGATGAAAATGAAATGAACGGCGGATTTTCCGTAGCTCATGGAATCGGCAAAGGCGGAGATGGTGTCGAAGATCACGAAGCAGCCCGCCACGAACACGCCCGTGTTGACGATGGGGGTGATGGCGGCGGCGAGGAATACGGCCAGAAGCTCGTTCCTCTTGGCCAGTAGCTTGTAGATCAAGCCTGCCAGATAGCCCGCCAGGGTGGACTTGACCAGGCAGATACCTGCGGTGATGATGGGGTTCTGCTGGAACAGGAAGGCGGTGAAGGGATCCAGACCCATGACGCCGCACTGGATGTAGACCTCCAGACCGAACACAAAGCCCAGGAAAGCGCCCGCGGCGGGGCCAAGAATCATGGCACCCAGGGCAATGGGGATCAGCACCAGGCTGACGGGGGTCCCCAGAACGGGAATCTTGATGACGATGCCTGCCGCCTGGAGCACCAGTACGACGGCGGTGAGGATGGCCAACTGCACCATTCTCAACAGGGATTGATTTCTTTTGCTTGCCATAAGCAAACCTCCTTCGGGGACTTCCACCCCGTGCTGCCGTCCGCTTTGGGTACGGCGCGTAAAAATTTATGATCGCCGTTCTGCTTACGCAGAACAGGAATCGACTTACTTGTTTTTCTTGGCCTCTCGCTCGGCGGTGGCCTTGTAGATGAAATACAGCCCCAGGAGCGTCAGATCGGACTCGCGGACGATCTCATGGGTACAGGCGGGGAGGACCAGCTCGGCGAGGCCTCCCGTGGCCACGATGGGCAGGGCGGCGTTCTTGGGGAGCTTCAGCTCCTCTTTGATGCGCTCGATCATGCCGTCGATCATGCAGGCGGTGCCCAGGACCAGACCCGAGCGGATGGCGGCGGCGGTGTTCTTGCCCAGGGCGGCATCGGGAGCCTTCAGCTCCATGTAGGGGATCTGGGCGGCGGCGGCGCGAAGTCCCTCCAAGGAGGTAGTCACGCCGGGGGCAATGGAGACACCTACCAGCTCTCGGGCCATGTTCACCGCTCCGCAGACGGTGGCGGTGCCGAGGTCCAAAAAGATCACGGGGGCGCCGTAGAGCTTCACGGCGGCGGAGGCGTTGGTGACGATATCAGCCCCCAGGGCGGCGGGATCCTCCACCCGCAGGCTGATGCCGGTACGGACGCCGCCCCCGATGTGGGTGACGGGGATGGGGGTGTCCCCTCCCAGCTTCTGTACGGCGGCCTCCAGGGTATGGGTGAGCTGGGGCACCACGGATCCCATCACGGCGGCGGTGATCGCGCCGTGGTAGCCCTTATCGGTCAGCAGACCGCGGATGATGACGGCGTACTCGTCGGCGGTTCGCCCCGTGGCGGCGGACAGCTTGGCGGTGAGGGCGGGAGTAGGGCGGGAATCGGTGGCGGTCAGGTCAAAGAGACCCAGGGAAATGCTGGAATTGCCGATGTCGATGGCCAGGAGCATGGGGGAACCTCCTTATAGAGTAGAGTATGTCGGAAGGGGGATGGGAGATACAAGATACGAGATACAAGATACAAGATACAAGATACGAGATATGGGATAGCGTAGAAATAGCCGTCTATCTTGTATCGGCCGAGCATTGCTCAGGCTTGCTCGCGTGTATCTTGTATCTTTGTATCTTTCAATCGTCCTCCTCGTCGCTCTCTCCGATCCGCTTGCGGGTATTCGCAGGCTTCATGCGGAGACGGGCGCGGGCTTTGTCAATTTCATATTGGGGCAGGGTCTTGAGCTTCTTGAAGGCGTCGAAGCTGCCGTCCTCGGCGGCGCGGACGTAGAGCTCGATGGCCTTTTCGCGGTCGTACATCCGTCCCAAGCCCTCCTCGGCGCACTTGGCCAGAAGGTACTCGGCGTTGCCCTTGGCGGCTCCCACGTAGTCTCCCTCGTGGCGGGCGGCCTTGCGGATGTAGCGGATGGCCTCGTACTCGTCGGCCTCCACGATCTCAAAGCGCTTGTCCATGAGCTCGTCGGCGTACTCCCCGTTCTCGTCGGGGGTGGGGGGCAGGAGAAAGGCGGAGTCGGGGGTATCGGGGCGGTGGAAGGGGATGCGGCGAATGCTGATGATATCGGGCTCGCCCACACAGCCCGTGAGCCGCACCATGGCCAGGTAGAGCTGGGCCTCGATGCACCCGCACTCGGCGGCGGTGAGCATATAGGCGTAGCCCTCGGCGGGGTCGCAGGGAACGCCTCGGCCCGTGACCAGCATGGCTCCCGCGTTGTAGGCGGCGTCGCCCTCCTCCTCGTAGCGGAGGTAGGTGTACAGCTCGAAGGCCTTTGCGGGGTCGGGGTCGATGCCGTAGCCGTACTGGAGGCAGTAGGCGTAGTTGAAGATGGCGCGGGTGTGGCCGGATTTCACGCCCTCGTCGTAGATGCGGAGGGCGTCGGCGTAACGGCCCTCGGTGAAGAGGGCGTTGGCTTTGATGATGGTGTTATCCAGATTCATTTACTTACGGTAATATACGTAATGCACCACGATGGTTCTCTCCACGCCGCCGTGCTCCTTGTCGGGGGCGGTGATGACTACCCCGTCATTGGACATGAGGATCCAGGCCTGGAGGTCGTCGATGTCGCACCGCAAAATGGTCTCGGAGGGGGTGGAGACGATGAGCTCGTCGGTCTCCCGCTTGATGTTCAGAGAGCCGCTGCGGCCGATGACGTCCTCGTTGTCGCCGTGCTTTTCGGTGATGTACTTGATGGGGTAGCCGCAGATCCTTTCGGCCATATCGTGGCGGAAGCGGGAGGAATCGGGGTTCTTGCTCTTGGTCCAATGGGACACGACTTTCTTGAAAAAGCCCATGGCACGGCTCCTTTCGGGGAATTCAAATTTGGGTTTATCGCTTCGCGCTAAACCCAAGTGAAATGCGCTTGCGCGCGTGAAATATGCGCTGAAGCGCATGTGAAATACTCGCAAGCGAGTGTGAAATTTGCCCTTCGGGCAAGTTGAGGTGCAGAACCTTCGGT
>JAFQOC010000530.1 GCA_017420845.1 Clostridia bacterium | reverse complement strand
CCGCCCCTGCACCCCACTTAACTGCAACCCAAACAAACCGACAAACCCAAATTTGAAAATTCCCCTAAAAGGAGAAGAATTATGGAACAGAACCAAAAGGCCCCCATCGTGGTCTCCGTCGCGGGTCTTCCCAAGCGCAAGCAGAAGAAGGTCGTTAAGCGTATTACCAAGGAAGTGACCAAGGATAAGGGCTTCAAGAAATCCATTAAAAAATCCAATAAGATGACAGGGCAAAAAATCCCCAAGACCGTCAAGGAGGCCGCTGTCAAGGCCGCCGTGGAGGCAACGCTGGGCACCAAGACGGGGGAGCCCGCTATCCCTGAGAAAAAGTCGGGTCTGGAGATCTACACCGAGCTGGTGGGGAAGTTTGCCGCAGCTCGCAGAAAGAGCCGAAAGAAGCAGGCAAAGCGGCTGAAGGCCGCCAAAAAAGAAGGTTTTGATCCCCAAACGGGTCTCTATAAGCTGAAAAAGGCTGACAAGATCAAGACAGCCAAGAAAATCAAGCCCTATAAGCCCAAGAAGGCCAAAAAATAAGGAGGGAAGCATCATGAGCGATACCGCCGTTACTACAAGAAAGAGAATTGCCGTCATTACAGGCGCGTCCTCGGGTATGGGCCGTGAGTTCGTGCTGGCTCTGGACAAGCAGCAGCAGTTTGATGAGCTGTGGCTCATCGCCCGCCGTCGGGATAAGCTGGAGTCTCTGGCCGCCGAGACCCGAGCGCCGATCCGTGCCATTTCTCTGGATCTGGGGGTGCAGACCGAGATCGACAAGTACAAGGCCCTTCTTGAGGCCGAGAATCCCGACGTCCGCGTGCTGGTCAACGCCGCGGGATTCGGTAAGTTCAAGGCCTTCACCGACCTGACTTTGGAGGAGCAGCTGGCTATGATCGACCTCAACGATAAGGCCCTGGTTTCCATGACCTACCTCACCCTGCCCTACATGAGGGAAGGCTCCTGCATCTATCAGCTGGGCAGTCTCTCCTCCTTCCAGCCCGTGCCCTACATCAACGTCTACGGAGCCTCCAAGGCCTTTGTTCTCAGCTTCTCCCGCGCCCTGAACAAGGAGCTCCAAAAGCAGAAGCGGGGCATCAAGGTTATGGCGGTCTGCCCCGGCTGGGTGTCCACTGACTTCTTTGACCGTGCCGTGGTGGACAACGACACCATCGTCTACTACAACCGCTTCTACACAGCTGAGGCCGTGATAAGACGCGCCCTGAAGGACATGAAGAGAGGGCGTGACGTCTCCATCTGCGGCTTCCCCGTACGCACGCAGGTGTTGGCCACCAAGCACCTGCCCCATGGGATCGTCATGGAGATCTGGTGCAAACAGCAGAAAAAATAAATTCTGCGTTCCATTATACCAAACAAAAAGAGGAGAGGAGCCGAAAACGGCTCCTCTCCTCTTTTTTGGCTGATTTGATTCAACACCAAAGCATGAGTCGGTTAAAGAGATACATACACAGGAATGACAGGGCGGCAACTCCGGTGATGTATAGGATGCGCAGCCACGGCCGATCGGTTATGACCTTTTTCGACTGGAAAAAGGCCAGGAGGACGGTACCCACGGCTACGACAAACCAGAAGCAAGCGGTAAAGTCATTGGCGTTAAACAGACTTTGGGTCACGTTTCCGTCGCTGTCGATGACAGGACAGCCGCATCCGAAAATATCCACGATCACCTTGCTGTTTACAAGGCTATACGGATAAAACAGCAGGGGAAACAGGGCAAGGGGAGCGAGTAAACGGAAAACCTTTTTGAGTAGCGATTCGTTTTTCATGATAACCTCCTGTACTGTTATTCGGGAATTAGCACGTCCCCGTCCTCGGTGATCCAAGCCTCCTGAATGCTTACGGCCGTCTCGATCAAGAGGGATCCTTCCTCACTGACCCGTCCGTCGTAGGTGATGAGCACCGTGCTCCCCACGCCCACCAGATATTTCAGCACGCGGTTGAGCTTTTTATCCGTGGTGATGACCGTGAAGACCATGCCCTCCTCGGGGTTCTTCATGGCGATGGAATCGTCCACCTTGATATAGCCGTCACCTTCCTCAATGACCGTTCCCACGATCTGATACACGGCGTGCTTTTCCTCGGGCAGAGGCTCGATCATGTGGGCCTTGACGTAGTCGATGATCTCTCTTGCGGCCTCCGTACCGATGTGGTAGTAGTAGCCGTAGTGCTCAATGTTGGTGATGAGATAGCCGTTGTCATTGATGGTAAAGGACAAATTGCGGATCCCCAGCACCTCGGAGGTGGCGGAAAAGCCGATTTCTTCCTTGTCATAATGGTTGATCTCAAAGCTCTCTTTAAAGGAGGGCTCTATGAAAGACGCATCACCGTACTTGGCCAGAATGGCCCACACCCCGTCGCTGTGCCCAGCGGAAAGAGCCATCTTGTCGGATACCGAGCTGCCGCCCTCACGGCGCTCGTAGTACAGAGTCGTCAAGGGAAGCACCTCGGATAGCTTCCGGGTCTCCATAAACTCCCCAAGGGTTTTGGGGGGATCGTACTTTTTTTCACGTTCAAAACGGTAGATTATGCTGCTCCCCTCAAACTGTACCGCCACCACGCTGTGGGCGGGGGAGAAGGTCAGGGAATAGATCTCGCAGGGGATGCCGTGCCGCGTGTTGTCTTGATCCCACGCGAAGCCGTAGGCCTCGCCGCTCGACAGCCACTCGCCCACATAGTTGGTAACTGTCCCTCTCATGCGGTAGGTCTTGCCGTCAAGATCCAGATTCGTGTACCGCTCACCGTCGGTCAAGTCCTCCCAGCCCCACTCAATGGAAGACTCGGGAACCATGTAGCTGACGTTCTTCCGTTCCCGCAGATCGTCCCAGAACGCGCCGTTTACAGGGGCGTTGGTCTGGATCTCGGGGGTGGGTTTGGTATCGCTTTCGATTACGGTGGTTATGCCGTCGGGACCGTCCAGGATCATGCCGCCCCCAATGCCCGCCGTTACCCCCACGGTTACAAGGCATACCGTCGCTACCGTGACCACCGCGCGGATGGTGCGGTTCTTTTGGACTCGTTCAGCCACAGCCTCGTCCCGTCGGCGCAGGACCTCAGCCGCCATTTGTTCATATGTTTTCATCCGTAATACCCTCCTTTTCCAGCTCGGTCTTCATGGACAGCCGTGCCCGATGGATCAGGGACTCGGCGGCGTGAGGAGACTTACCCAGCACCCCCGCCGCCTCCTTGACGGACAGCTCCTCAAAATACACCAGCCACAAAACCTCGCGGTGGGTGTCCTTCAAACGCCCCAGAGCGCGGTGAACGGCACGGCGGGTCTCGTCCCGCAGGTAGTCGGAGACTACATCCTCCTCGGCGGGCAGGTCAAAGCCTCCTTCGGCCAGAGCATCCAGAGAGACCGTCTCCTTGCCCTTACTTTTCCGCAGATGATCCGCCGCCACCCGCCGCCCGATGGCGTACAGGAAGGTCTTGAAGGTGGATCGCCCGCTAAAGCGGGGCTTCTTCACCGCCAGCCGCACGAAGGTGTCCTCGCACAGCTCCTCGGCCAGAATGCCGTTTGGGATGATACTGTTCAGGTAGAGGATCAGCCCGTCCTTGTAGTCCCGTATGATCTCAACAAGGCCGCTGTCGTCGCCATCCAGAAAACGGCGGTAGCTACTGGCACCGTTATCCATAGACAGCCTCCTTTCCGAAGGGATCTGCTCCCTTCACCTCTATAGTCGT
>JAFQOC010000529.1 GCA_017420845.1 Clostridia bacterium | reverse complement strand
GGGGATACTGTAAATGGCGGCGGTATACAGCTCTTTACAGTCTCCGCGGTAGGGATACGGGTTTTCCCGGTTCAATATGCAACCGGACAGTCCGAAGGAGCAGGTTAACAAAACAATACCGCAAAGCAGTATGGAAAGTATCTTTTTCATGTTTCCTCCGTTTTCAGCATATGATTCGCTGCTCAACCGTCTGTACAGCAAGGGGCTTCGCACATCTTATATCTTGTATCTTTGTATCTCTCGTTTCAGCAGCTCTTCATGAGTCGGATATAGAACTCCACCGTCCGCTCGATGGCCTCCAGGCGGACCCGCTCGTTGTGTCCGTGGATGGTGGCACGCTCCTCGGAGGTGAGATCCATGGCCGAGAAGCGGTAGACCTTGTCCGAGATGCGGCCATAGTGGCGGGAGTCGGAGCACTGGACCATGAGGTAGGGGGAGACGATACAGCCCTTCCAGGTAGAGGCCACGGCGGAGGACACCAGATCCCAGCCCTCGCAGTCGGTGGTGGAGATGCGGCTGGGGTTCATGCCTCCTTCAACCGTGATCTCGATGCTCTCGTCGTCCACCGTTTTGTTCAGGTAGGCCAGCATGGCATCCATGTTATCGGCGGGGTTGAGGCGGATGTTGGAGACCAGGGAGGCCTCGGGGGGGATGACGTTGGGAGCCGCTGAGCCCTGCATCTGGGTGAAGGCCACGGTGGTGCGGAGCAGGGCGTTCAGCTCGCCGCCGCTCTTCTTGGTGATGAGGGAAAGGACGGGGAGGAACAGCTTGATGTTGGAGAAAATGATCCTGTAGACGAAGGAGGAGTAGCGCCCCAGGGTATCGAACATGAGGGCGGCGGGAGGGGTGAGGGCGATCTTGCGGGGGTGGGTCACCACACGGGTGCAGGCGCGGGAGAGGCGATCCACGGGAGCATTCGGCTTGGGGGCAGAGGCGTGACCGCCCTTGGACTTGGCGGTGTAGCGCACGTTCATCATGCCCTTTTCCGCGATACCGATGAGGCCGCAGGGAGCCTTGACCCCGGGGAACACGTTCTCCACCACGGCCCCACCCTCGTCCAGCACGAAGGCAGGCTCGATGCCGTTCTTTTCGAAGTAGTCCACGATGTGGACGGCACCCATACCGTTGACCTCCTCCCCGCCCGAGAAGGCGAAGTAGATATCGTGGTCGGGGGTGAATCCTTGGGAAATGAGGGTATTGGCCGAGAACAGGACGCCGTTGACGGTGCCCTTGGTGTCCAGGGTGCCGCGGCCCCAGAGACAGCCGTCCTCGATGACGCCGTCAAAGGCGGGCTTGTCCCAGCCGCTTTCGTCCACGGGGACCACGTCGTAGTGGGCCATCAGGACGGCGGGGGCACCCGCGGTCTTGCCCTTCCAGCGGAACAAGAGGCCTCGGTCGGGCAGACGGGTGAACTCGCAGACCTCAAAGACGTGAGGGTAAAGGGTGGGGAGCTTGTCGATCAGCTTTTCAAACTCGGCGTCGTCCTCCAGGGAGGAATCCATGTAGGACACGGTCTTGCACTTCACCAGCTCCCGAAGGGACTCCACGGCGGCTTCCTTATCAAAGTCCACGGGGGTCGTGTCGGCCTTGGGCTGAGCCTTGGGCTTGAAGGCCGCGGCGCGGATAATGATGACCGCCAGAAAGATGATCAGAGCAAGGGGAATGAGGATGGAGAGGGCATAGAGCAACAGCACGCCGATGCCCAGAGCGAGCCATTCGTTCATATCACAGCACCCCTCTCTTGTAGAGGATGCGGGCCACGATGACGGTAAAGATCACGCCCACGGGGACCATGATGCCCACGGTGGAGGCGTTCAGGGCGGGAACGAAGATGAAGAGGGCCAGCATGAGGATGATGGGAGCAATGGACAGCTTGGCGTTCTTGGAAATGAAGACCACCGCGAGGCCGCCAAAGAGGGCGGGGAGGATCATGTCAAAGGCGGGAACGAGGACGGGGGACTCCAGAATGGGGGTCAGGGGAACGATGCAGATGACACCGACGAGGATGATGAGGGTGGTGACTATGCTGGACACGGCGATGGAAATGGTGGAGATGACCTCCCCCTCCTCGCTGCCGGGCTTTACCTCGGCGTTCTCCATAGCGGTCAGGGCACTGGGGGCCTTCAGGCTGGTGAGGTTGCCGGTGACAAAGGCCAAGTAGGTGCCACCTACGCCCAGCATGGGGGTATAGGTGAT
>JAFQOC010000528.1 GCA_017420845.1 Clostridia bacterium | reverse complement strand
GCCTGGAAAAAAACGCATATCCCACCAAATACGCCGAATACGTCACGGTCTATGCCGAGAAATACGGCGTTCCCGAGGAGCTGATCTACGCCGTCATCCGCGCCGAAAGCGATTTCGATTCAGGGGCGGTTTCAGAGGCAGGGGCCGTTGGTCTGATGCAGCTCATGCCCGACACCTTCAAGTGGCTGACCGACGAGATCCTGTTTGACCATCTGGACAGCGGCATGATCTACGACCCGGAAACCAACGTTCGCTACGGTACCTATTACCTGTCCTACCTCTACGATCGCTACGGCGATTGGGAGCTGGCTCTGGCCGCCTATAACGGAGGGCTGGGCAACGTGGACAAATGGTTGACCGACGATAAGTACGCCGACGGTGAGGGAGGGCTCAAACGCATTCCCTTCAAGGAGACAAGGCACTTCGTCAGCCGCGTGACCGATGCGTGGGAGATGTATGTTAAATTGTATTCAGAAAAAACAACATAAAAAATTCATGAAACGAGGATAAAAACCATGTCTGAAACCAACGTCGCCACCGAGCTGGAAGCCAAGCTCGGCTACAAAAAAGCGAATTTCTACGAGAAGGCTGACGAGGCCACCATCAAAGCCGCTTACGACTACGCCCCCGGCTACATGGCCTATCTGGATGCCGCCAAAACCGAGCGTGAGGCAGTGACCGTCTCCATCGCCATGGCCGAAAAAGAGGGCTACGTTCCCTACACCTTCGGTATGCCCCTGCAGGTTGGTGGGAAATACTACTACAATAACCGCGGCCGCAACCTGTATCTGTTCCGTGTAGGCAGCGAGCCCATAGACAAGGGTATCCGCATAGTGGCCTCCCACGTGGACGTGCCCCGTATTGACGTCAAGCAGTGCCCCCTCTACGAGGACGGCGGCATGGCCTTCTTCAAGACCCACTACTACGGCGGTATCCGCAAGTACCAGTGGGTGACCATCCCCCTGGCCCTCCACGGCGTAGTAGTGAAGCAGGACGGCACCGTGATCGACGTCTGCATCGGTGAGGATCCCGCCGATCCCGTGATCTACATCAACGATCTGCTCCCCCATCTGGCCAAGGATCAGTCCGCCAAGCCTCTGGGCTCCGCCATTCCCGCCGAGGGTCTGAACCTTCTGATGGGCTCCCGTCCCTACCCCGGCTGTGAGGGAGGCAACGCCATCCGTCTCAACGTGCTGGCACTTCTCAACGAAAAGTACGGCATCACCGAGGAGGACTTCCTGTCTGCCGATTTGTCTGCCGTCCCCGCCGGGAAGGCCCGTGACGTAGGTCTGGACCGTTCCCTCATCGGCGCCTACGGGCACGACGACCGCGTCTGCGCATACCCCTCCATCACCGCTCTGTTCGGCACCGACGATTCTGTTCACACCGCCATGGTCATTCTGGCCGACAAGGAGGAGATCGGCTCCGAGGGCAACACGGGCATGCAGTCCGAGCTGCTCACCGACCTGATTTCCGAGATCACTACCGCTCTGGGCGGTCACTTCGCCACGGTCAAGGCCAACTCCAAATGCCTGTCCTCCGACGTGACGGCCTGCTTCGATCCCAACTTCGCTGAGGTCTACGAGCGCCGCAACTCCTCTCTCATCAACTGCGGCGTGGCCATGTCCAAGTACACGGGTCACGGCGGTAAGAGCGGCACCAACGACGCCCCCGCCGAGTTCGTAGCATGGATCCGTAAGATTTTGGCCGACGCGAACGTCGTATGGCAGGCAGGAGAGTTGGGCAAGGCAGATCAGGGCGGCGGCGGCACCGTAGCCAAGTTCATCGCCAAGCACAACATTGAAACCGTGGATCTGGGTGTGCCCGTCATCGCCATGCACGCGCCTTACGAGATCATCTCCAAGGCAGATCTGTATACGGCGCATCAGGCGTTTGAGGCGTTCTTTAAAGCATAATCGTAAGATACAAGATACACGCCGAGCAAAGCCGAGCAAAGCCGAGCAAAGCTCGGCAGATACAAGATACAAGATAGCTTCGGTCCGTCCCTATCTTGTATCTCGTATCTTGTATCTTTGTATCTCCCAATAACTCTTCTCAAAGGAACCCACTATGTTTGAAAAGCTCATCCCCATCGCCGCCAAATACGAGGACATTGAGTTCCGTCTCTCCCTTCCCGAGACGGCGGCCGATCCCTCGGTGTATACGGCACTCATCAAGGAATACCATAATTTGACGCCTCTGGTGGAGGCCTACCGTCTCTACCGCGGCCTGGAGGACGCCCGCGCCGAGGCGCTGGAGCTGGCAGGGCTGGCCGACGATCCCGAGCTGAAGGCTCTGGCGGAGGACGAAGCCGAGGAACTGAAGACCAAGCTGACTGAAGCCGCCGAGGAACTGCAGCGTCTGCTGATCCCCAAGGATCCCGAGGACGACTGCTCAGTCATCATGGAGCTTCGGGCGGGGACGGGAGGCGAGGAGGCCGCCCTGTTCGCCGCCGATCTATTCCGTATGTACAGCATGTACGCCCAGAGTAGTGGCTTTCAGGTCAGCATCACCTCCGCCACCGAGACCGAGCTGGGAGGATTTCGCGAGGTAACGGTGCTCATTGAGGGCAAGGGCGCATACTCCCGCTTCAAATTTGAGTCGGGTGTCCACCGTGTTCAGCGTGTCCCCGTTACCGAGTCCCAAGGCCGCATCCAGACCTCCGCCGCCACCGTAGCGGTGCTTCCCGAGGTCAAGGACGTGGAGATCGAGATCAAGGATTCCGATCTGGTCTTTGAATCCTGTAAATCCAGCGGTGCGGGCGGTCAGCACATCAACAAGACCGAATCGGCGGTGCGGTTGACCCACAAGCCTACGGGGATCGTCATCGAGTGCCAGCAGGAGCGCTCCCAATTCCAGAACAAGGACAAGGCGCTGGAAATGCTGCGCGCCAAGCTCTACCACATCAAAAAGACCGAGCAAGATGAGGCCAGAGCTTCCGCCAGAAAATCCCAGGTGGGATCGGGAGACCGAAGCGAAAAGATCCGCACCTACAACTACCCCCAGAGCCGTGTCACCGACCACCGCATAGGTCTGTCCATCTTCGATCTGGACGGCTTCATGAACGGCAATATCGGAGCCATGATCGAGGCTCTGACCGCCGCGGATACGGCAGAAAAACTCAAAGAGCAGGATACGTAACACCATGCATACCAAAGTTTTCAGAATCACGGATCCTTTGGTGGCGGTAACCGAGCTGCGTGAGGCCGCCGCCGTCCTTCGGAAAGGAGGGCTGGTGGTCTTCCCTACTGAGACAGTCTACGGCCTTGGCGGCAACGGGCTTTCCGCTGACGCGGCCGAAAGGATCTACGCCGCTAAGGGACGCCCCTCCAATAATCCTCTCATCATTCACGTCCACCATCCCGCCGAGGCCGATAAGTACGCCCATACTGGAGAGCTGTACCGCCGCCTGGCCGCCGCCTTCATGCCGGGGCCTCTGACGGTGGTCCTGCCCAAGCGGGATCTTGTCCCCTACGCCACCACCGGGGGCCTTGACACCGTGGCCGTACGCTGTCCCGATCACCCCATCGCCCAAGCTCTTCTGAAGGAATGTGATTTTCCCGTCGCCGCCCCCTCGGCCAATCTGTCGGGAAAGCCCTCCCCTACCGTGGCCGAGCACGTCATTGCCGATCTGTCGGGTCGGGTGGACGTGATCATCGATGGCGGGGAGAGCGACATCGGTCTGGAATCCACCATCGTCAAGCTTGACCGCGATCAGAATGGCGAGTATCTGACACTTCTCCGTCCCGGTGCCATCACCACCGACGCCCTGACCTGCGTGTGCGAGCGGGTGGTCATCGCCCCCGCCGTGCTGGAACAGCTCAAGGACGGTGAGCGCCCCCTGTCCCCCGGTATGATGTACAAGCATTACGCCCCCACCATCCCGCTGGTGCTGCTGGACGGCACCCCCGAGGACGTGCTGGCCTTCCTACAAAAGGAGCAGGCCGAGAAATCCTGTGCCATCCTTTGCTATCTGGAAGAAATACCCCATCTGAAAGCCCAAAATCTTTTCCCGGTCGGAGAAAAAAACGATCTCACCACCCAAGCGCACTGTCTTTTCTCCCTGCTCCGCGAGGCAGACAAAACGGGCTCCTCGGTCATGTACGCCCATCTTCCCCCCCCCGACGGGCTGGGGCTGGCGCTGTATAACCGCATGATCCGGGCCGCCGCCCACACCATTCAAAAGGTTTAACATACCGACTACCGCTTCCCGTTACACGCTGAAAATACTGAATAGGATATAGATTTTTATGGCAAAGAAGAAAAAAACACCCGTAATTGAAGAATTACCGCCCGCTCCCGTGCGGTATCAGCCCATTACCGAGACCATTGAGACCAACTACATGCCCTACGTCATGACGGTTATCGTCTCCCGCGCGATTCCCGAGATCGACGGCTTCAAGCCCTCCCACAGAAAGCTGCTCTACACCATGTACAAAATGGGTCTCATGAGCGGCCCCCGCGTCAAGTCCGCCACCATCGCGGGCCGTACCATGGCCATCCATCCCCACGGCGACGCGGGTATCTACGAGACCATGGTGCGCCTCACCCGTGACTACGAGGCTCTGCTCCACCCCTTTGTGGATTCCAAGGGCGCCTTCGGTAAGCAGTACTCCTCCAACATGAAAGCCTCCGCCCCCCGTTACACCGAGGCTCGTCTGGAGTCCTTCTGCTCCGAGATATTCAAGGGCATTGACAAGGACGCCGTGGATATGGTGGACAACTACGACGGCACCACCGTAGAGCCCGTCCTCCTTCCCACCACCTTCCCCAACGTCCTGGTGACCCCCAACATGGGTATTGCCGTCGGTATGGCCTCCAACATCTGTCCCTTCAATCTGGCCGAGATCTGCGACGGCACCATCGCTATGCTGAAAAAGCCCGGCATCTCCACCAATCGGCTCATGGAGCTCATCAAGGGGCCTGATTTCCCCGGAGGCGGCCTGCTTCTCTATGACGCCGCCCAAATGCGCCAGGTATTTGAGACCGGTGTAGGTCCCATTCGTCTGCGCGCCCGTTACCGTTACGACAAGGATGCCAACTGCATCGACATTCTCCAAATCCCCTACTCTACCACCATCGAGCAGATCATCGATAAGATCGCGGACATGGTCAAGTCGGGCTCCCTTAAGGAGATCACCGATTTCCGCGACGAGATCGACATCTCGGGCTTCAAGCTGACTCTGGACCTGCGAAAGGGGATTGATCCCGATAAGCTCATGGCCAAGCTCTTCAAGAACACACCTCTGGAGGATAATTTCAAGTGTAATTTCAATATCCTCATTGACTCGGCGCCGAGACAGATGGGTATTGCTGAGATCCTGCGGGAGTGGATCGTCTTCCGGATGGGTTGTGTCCGCCGTGAGCTAACCTTCGATCTGAACAAGAAAAAGGACAAGCTTCACCTTCTGGAAGCCCTGGCCAAGGTGCTTCTGGACATTGATCTGGCTATCCGCATCATCCGCAAGACCGAAAAGGAGGAGGAGGTCATTCCCTCTCTGATGGCGGGCTTTGCCATTGATGAGGTGCAGGCCAACTACATCGCCGAGATCAAGCTCCGCCATCTGAACCGCGAGTACATTCTCAACCGCATCGCGGAAATGGAAAATCTCCGCCGTGAAATCGCCGAGCTGGAGGCTATTCTGGCAGATGATCTCAAGATCAAGGCCTACATCGCCGCTCAGCTTACCGAGATCAAGAAGAAGTACGGCAAGCCCCGCGTAACCCAGATCATGGAGGCGGGAGAGGTCAAGGTATACGACGAGGCTGACTCTGTAGAGAATTACCCCGTCAAGCTCCTGCTTACCCGTGACGGTTACTTCAAAAAGATTGCCGTTACCCCTCGGACGCAGTTCTCGGTTGAGGACCAAAAGCTGAAGGACGGCGATACCGTCACCACGGTGCTGGATGCCGAGAATCGGGATGAGCTGGTATTCTTCACCGATAAATGCCAGGTCTATCGCGCCTCCATAGATGATTTCGATTGCCTCAAGGCAGCCACCATGGCCGATTATCTTCCCACCAAGCTCAAAATGGACGAGGGTGAGCGCCCCATCTACATGGAACTCCGCAAGGAATACCCCGAGGGCGAAAACTACGTCTTCGTCTTTGCCAACGGTAAGGCTGTCCGTGTCCCCGTGACGAATTACGTCACCAAGGGCAACCGCCGCAAGCTGACGGGTGCCTACTCGGATACCTCCCCCATCGTGGCTGTATTCCTGGAGACCGACAAAAAGCCTGTGGACATCCTCATGATCTCCTCGGCGGATCGGGCGATCCTGGTCAAGTCCACCTTGATTCCCCTTAAGACCACCCGTACATCCCAGGGTGTGCAGGTCATGCAGCTCAAGAAGGATCAGACCGTGGTCAGGGCTTTGGTGAATTTTGGCGAAAGCTTCCAAAATGTCAAGTCCTACCGTAAGCTCAAAATCCCCGCAACGGGTATTTTGCTGGAGGAAAAAAACATAGCGATCCAGCAGCTCAAGATCGACACCGATTGATCGATTGACAGCACATAAAAAGGACGGCAGAAACGGCGTGCACAGGTAGAGGTAAATTGAAGGTCAATTTACGCCGTTTTGAAATATTCCTCGCGGCCTGAACAACCGCACTCCCTAAGCGGAAACGGAATATTTCCAAAACAAAGTGCAGACCGAAGCTGCCGTCCTTGCGTTTTTTGGAATCCACTCGTTTTTTTGAGCATATACTAAACAATGTATTTTGAAGGAAGGACATCGCCATGGTCATACAAATTCCGGCTGAATACGACGGCAGGATCCTTCGATCCTATCTCAAGCTGACCCTGGGTCTATCCACGGCGGTGCTTGCCAAGCTGAAAAATCACGAGCGCGGAATTCTCGTAAACGGACAACGGGTGACCGTACGCTATGTTCTGCGAGAAGGTGACGTGCTGGAGCTCTTCGACAGGGATACCGCCGAAACAGCCACAGAAACAGTCCTTCCCGTCGATCTGCCCCTGGAGGTGCTCTACGAGGATGATTTCGTCATCGCCCTTTCCAAGCCGGCAGATATGCCCACACATCCCTCCCACGGTCATCTCACGGATACGCTGGCCAACGCTCTGGCCTTTCGTTACGCGGAGGCCGACGAGCCCTTTGTTTTCCGTCCCCTGGGGCGACTGGACCGCAATACCAGCGGCGTGGTGGTGGCGGGTAAGACGCGAGCCGCGTCGGGCTGTCTGGGAAGATCCCTCATCAGAGGAGAGGTCACCAAGCGCTACGTAGCGGTGTTGGTTGGAGAAATGCGGGATTTTACGGATGGCATACATACCGTAAAAGCCCCCATTTACCGTCCCGATGATCGCCTCATCACCCGCGCGGTGGGAGATCCGAAGCAGGACGGTGCTGTATATGCCGAGACCCGATACCGCATACTGGCGGTGGGCGGTGGGCACACTCTGGTGCTCTGCGAGCCTGTGACAGGCCGGACACATCAGCTTCGTGTCCATTTTGCCCATCTGGGCTATCCCATTTTGGGAGACGATCTTTACGGCCGTCCCTCGGAGCTGATCGGGCGGCATGCTCTCCACGCCTTGTCTCTGTCGGTCCCCATGCCCTTTTCCCGTATGCGGGATGACGTGAATACGACGGCAATCCCTTTTATCGGCTGTGCCGACCATCTCCCCTTGAATACGCCCTCCCCCGACGGCTTTCTCCATACCTGGGCTCCATTGCCTGAAGACGTATCCCAAGCGGTCGGAGTCCTGTTTCCCCAAAGCCCCGTTCTGACCCGGATCCCGACCGTGGGCCTGCTTACAGCCTTGACCCTGAAATCTCCCTGACGCCATCCCTACCGTCACTTGCCCCCAAAAGAAAGGATAGACCAAATCCACATGAAGTTCTCTTTTTTCAAAAACTTGAAGCACCTCTCCCAAGCCACTGCGTCTGACGGGGCCCAAATCCCCCCACAAGGGAACAAGGCCGCCTGTATCCGGGAGGAGGGGGAAACCGCCAAACGCGTCGTAGAAGCCAAATATGAGCGCTTACCCGCGGTCTGCGTGGTTCTCTACGGGCTGGGACTGGTGTCCCTGGCGCTGTACGTCGTGATGACGCGCAGCGTGGCCATTGCGGACTGGTTCAATTCCACCGTATCGGCGGTCTTGCGAGCCCTGCTTGCCACAGTCACCTATCCCCTCCCATTTTCTCTGGGAGAGGCCATCATTTGGTTGCTCCCGCTGGCTCTCTTTCTCGTGCTTCGCCACGCCGTCCGCCACCGTTGCGGCTCCTGGAAGGCCGCTTCCGCGTACATCGGCATATTGCTCTCCGTGGTCGTGACCCTGTTTTCGGTATTCGTCCTCAATTTCGCTGCCGGGTATCGGGGCAGAAGCCTGGCGGAAAAGCTGGAGCTGAATCAAGAGAAGGTTTCCGCCCAAGAGCTGTACGATACCGCAGTCCTTCTCATTGACGCCATCAACCGCGAGACGGATGAGGTTCATTTCGAAAAAGACGGTTTCTCGGAAATGCCCTACTCTTTGGAGACTATGAATACCGAGCTTGGACAGTCCTACGAAAGCCTGTCCGCGCGCTACTCCTTTATTTCCGCTTTTCCCTGTCGGGTCAAGCCCGTGCTGGCCAGTGAGGTCATGTCCTATATGCACATTACGGGAGTATATTCATTCTTTACCGGTGAAGCCAATCTGAACGTGAATTTCCCGGACTATACCCTGCCCTATACCGCCGCCCATGAGCTGGCCCATCAGCGCGGTATCGCCCGGGAAGACGAGGCCAACTTCGTGGCCTTCCTGGTTTGCTCCTCCTCCGACGACCCGTACGTCCGTTATTGCGGGTATTTGAATCTTTACGAATATGTGTCGAATGCGCTGTGGAGAGCGGATCGGGATCTTTACTATATGGCCGCCGCTAAGCTCAACAGCGAGGTCAAAGCCGAAATGGCCGCTTATAGCCGTTTC
>JAFQOC010000527.1 GCA_017420845.1 Clostridia bacterium | reverse complement strand
GTCTTGGCCCGGGAGGTGTAGTAGCCGCCTACCTCCGAAAAGGTGGGATAGACCTCCGCCAGAGGGGAGCCGTCACCGATGAGGGAATCGGGCACCTCGGGGATGACGGGGGTATCGGTGGGGACCTCGGGATCAGCGGGGGAAGTACCGTCGGGGAGGGTCAGATCGCCGCCGTTTTGGTTTGTTTCGGCGGAGGTATCGGCAGGGTCTGTATCGGTAGAGTCATGGGCCTTGTCACAGGCGGTCAACCCCGCTGTGCCCAAAAGGAGGAGCGCCAGAAGGAGGGCTGTAGCGCGGGTGGTGAGCTTTCTCGGCTGTTTCATGGTGGAGTCTTACCTTTCCACATAGTTTTTCAGCTTATTATACCACAAGCAGGCGGTGATTTTGGTGACGGAATTGAAAACATTTAGAAAACATCATAAAATATGTGGTATTTTGATTGACTTTTCTGGAAAAATGCCTTATAATGATAGTTGAAAGTGGCAAGCTGTGCCAATACTGAAAAAGGACGGACACCATCATGACCATAAGCCGCGTTATCGCGATCATCGCGACCGCCGATACCATCCGTATTCTTGTTGATTCTCCCATCCCGGCCGACGCCGAGGTGAAGGTCATTCCCTTCTCCCCCATTCTGGCCGAGGAGGTGGAGCCTCTGACCGATCTGACCCCCGCTATAGAGGGTGACGCACTGGTGATCTCCCGCTTTGCCTGCGGCCGTGACGGCGTGTGCCTGTCCTACGGCGTGCAGGTGGACGACGAGCTGCTGGAGGGCAAGCAGTACGTAGAGGCCATCACCGCATCCGAGCGGGATTTTCCCTACCCCGTGGTGGACACCAAGAAGGGTCTGCAGGTGGTGGACTATAAGGATGCCAAGGAATTGGGCGTGCGCCATTCCGCCATCAACGTCAACCAGGGCGATTTCCTCATGCCCGCCTACGAGGAGGGCAACACCATCGAGTTCGAGCACGACGGGCGGGTGTTCTACTTCCGCAAGTCCCACGTGGAAAAGATGGACGAGACCTTCGTGGGGCTGACCGAGATCGGCTGTGTCATCTCCTTCATCCTGCTCAATTCCCCCCATTGGCGGTGCGACATCGACCCCGCCTTTTGGGATATCATCAAACACCCCGCCTACACGGGTAAGGCCGACGACGGCACGGGTCTGATCTCGGCCTTCAATCTGGTCACTGAGGAGGGCCTCGCCTACTACCGCGCCTTCATCGCCTTCCTGACCGATCGCTACACCCGCGAGGATATGGCTTACGGCCGTGTGGTGGGCATGATCGTGAGCAACGAAGTGGACGCGGGCTACATCTGGGCCAACTCGGGTGAGATGACCCTGGAGGAGTACGTAACCGAGTACGCCACGGCTCTCCGCGTGACCTGGCAGACCGCCGCCTCCATCTACGCCCATATGCGGATCTTCGTCTCCATCGACCACTTCTGGACCGCCGCCATGGACGAAAACCAGCCTCTGCGCTACTACAAGACGAGGGATATGCTGGTCTTCCTCAACCAGCTGGCCACCGAGCAGGGACAGATCCCCTGGCACATCGCCCACCATCCCTACCCCGAGGATCTCAACTACCCCGATTTCTGGAACGACAAGCTGGCCACCCCCGACGACGACGCCCCCATCATCACCTTCAAGAATCTGGAGGTGCTGGCGCGGTTCATTTACCGTCCCGAGTTCCTTCTGAACGGGGAGCGCCGCCGCATCATTCTCTCGGAGCAGGGCTTTAACTCCCATTGGACCCCCGAGAGCGAGATCCTGCAGGCCTGCGCCTACGGCCGCGCCTACCGCAAGATCATGGAGATCCCCGAAATTGACTCCTTCATTCTTCACTCCCACCACGATAACGCCTTTGAGTTCGGTCTGAACCTGGGTCTGTGGCGGAGAAAGAAGGAGGGTCACGGCATGGAGGCTCCCAAGCCTATGTACTACGTGTTCAAGGCCATCGATCAGAAGGATGAGAAGGGCGTGTATCACTGGGAG
>JAFQOC010000526.1 GCA_017420845.1 Clostridia bacterium | reverse complement strand
GAGGAGTTGAAGGCCGCCACCTACGAAATGCTGGACAATTTCAACATTTACGATTACTGCCCCGAGTATATATGCAACCCCTTCTATCCCATCGGCCCCGCTACCTACTGGGAGGGTTCTGACAAAGCCTACGAGTACGTCACGGCCTACGGCAAGGAATCCATCCCCTACATTCTGGAATACATCATATTTGAGGATCCCGAAATGTGGTGCAATGGTTATTATGATTACAGCATCCACTTCGTTTCTTCCCGCGGATTCCTGATGGCCTCGGTCTACGATATGCTGGGCGTGACCGAATGGTATAATGAGGTTTGGATCCATCCGTACGATCGGGTCGACTACAACGCGGATCAGGCCGCCATTCCTCTGCTGGATTTCATCAACCTCTACGGCATGGATGCCGTCCGCGACTGGGCAGACGTGTGCGTTGTCCTGAATGCCATCGAATGGAGCGACGAGGACTATAACCAATACGGCGTAGGTCGGCTCTCCTCGCCTCCGTCGGCAATTTTCAAGAACAAATACGATGCCGTGGCGGCGCTTGGGGAAGATGCCATCCCCTATATCCTGCGCTACGTTCTCCAAAAGGGGCCGAATTCCTCCTCCCTCAATCCCACGGTAATGGAGAAGCGCATGACCTTCTATCTGGCCTGCGTCTACGAGATGATGGGCGTGACCTCCGCCGATCAATGGCTCGGTGTGGACGAGAAGGCTTCTCTCAGTGAATTCCGCACCTACGCCCGCGCCTTACTGGATACGGTAGAGCCTTCCTTCCGCTTTGAGGGCATGAAACAGGAGGTGTATGACCTGCTGGACAGCTTCAACGCCTCGGACTACTTTGATGCCATCCTCTATAACGGCAATGCCATGGGCTTCCCCACCGCCGACACCCCCGGCTTCCGCGAGGCCTACAACGCGCTGTCGGTGCTTGGCGTGGATTCCATTCCCTATATGATGGAATACGTTGCCTCCGCCCGACCGGAGGTGTTATACAGCAACTACCCCGACAAATGGGAAACGTTTGAACGCAACGTCATCCTGACAGTGGCCTACCATACGCTGGGTGTCACGGGAGACCCCGCCACCTCCTGGATCTGCCTACCTCAAGGAGGCCCCTATACCCAGCGCTGCGCCACCTTCTTGCTGGAATTTCTGAACCGCTACGGTCCTGATTCCTTTGCGCTCCGCGCCGAGGTCTACGGACTGTTGGACACCCTGTGGCTGACCGACAAGGAAGCCCGGGAGGATCTGAAGTTTCCCGTGTCTACCCATTATCCCGACACCTACCGATCCCTTCAAGCCTTGGGAGACGGTGCGATCCCCTTCATCCTGCAGTATTCCATAGAGGACGCGGATTATTTAGGCAGTCCCAAGCCCTATGACGAGGTCGAATGGGAAAGCAAGAAGCTTTTCAGATGGGTCGCCTATGAGCTGTTGGGACTCGACCCCACGGCCCAAAGCACTCCCCCTACTCTTGATCTGCTGGATCGCCTCGCGGATGAGGGCATCGAAGCTGTCCGCGCGCAAAATCCGTAACTCCCCGCCGAAACGGTCAGAATTGGCCGTTTCGGCTTTTTCTGTCCATTCTCCCCATCCCCCTTGACTTCTCCCCCAAAATATGCTATACTGAAACCACCCAAATCCCGCGGCCCTGCCGCCGAAAGGAAGTCTCGCCATGTTCAAGACAAAACTGGTCTCCTCTCTGGAAAAGCCCTTCCTGCACAGCCGTATCGAGGACTACCGTTCCCTCTCCTTCATCCGCATGATGAAGAACCAGCGGCTCTCCTTCCAGCTCCTCCATACGGGTGTGGGCTTTGATGCCCCCCTGCGCGCCATGCTGGCGCTCAAGATCGAGGGCCTGCCCGCCGAGTACGTGACCGCCCGCACCGTGGAGCTGGTGCCCGTGGCTTACCCCATCTACCCCGAGATCCGTGACGATAACTACCTCTCCAAGGAGCCCGGCCTCTACCCCGACTGGCTCCAGCCCCTCCATTACGGCGGTGTCATCTCGGTCATGAAGAACCAGCTCCGCGCCGTCTGGATCCAGTTTGACCCCAAGGGCAACGTCCCCGCAGGCTCCTATACCGTCACCGTCAGCCTCATGGCGGGGGAGGAGGCTGTGGCTACCGAGTCCCTGACCATTGAGGTGCTGAACGCCGAGCTTCCCCCCCAGGAGATGAAGCTGACCCAATGGTTCCACTGCGACTGCCTGGCCAACTACTACCACTGCGAGCCCTGGTCCGAGCGGCATTGGGAGATCGTGGAGAACTTCGCCCGCACCGCCCGCCACAACGGCATCAATCTCCTGCTGACCCCCCTGTTCACCCCCGCTCTGGATACCGCCGTGGGCGGTGAGCGCACCACTACCCAGCTTCTGGATATCACGGTCACCCGCGCCAATGGCGCAAGTGAGTATTCCTTCGGCTTCGACAAGCTGGACCGCTGGATCGACATGTGCGACCGTCTGGATATCCCCTACTTTGAGATCTCCCACCTCTTCACCCAGTGGGGCGCAGGCCACGCACCCAAGGTGATGGCCACCGTGGACGGCGAGTACAAGCGCATCTTCGGCTGGGACACCGACGCCACGGGGGAGGAGTACGCCCGCTTCCTGCGCACCATGCTCCCCGCCTTCCTGGACCACATGAAAGAGAGAGGCGACGACAAGCGCTGTCTCTTCCACATCTCCGACGAGCCCAACATGGACCAGCTGGAGCAGTACAAGAAGTCCAAGGCCACGGTGGCCGATCTGCTGGAGGGCTACACCATCATGGATGCCCTGTCCGAGTACGAGTTCTACTGTGAGGGCGTAGTCACCACCCCCATCCCCTCCAACAACAGCATCGAGCCCTTCATCGCGGGGGGCGTCCCCAACCTCTGGACCTACTACTGCTGCGGCCAATGCGTGGACGTCTCCAACCGTCTGCTGGCCATGCCCGGCTGGCGCACCCGCTCCATTGGTATGCAGTTCTACAAGTACGACATCGCGGGCTTTCTCCAGTGGGGCTACAACTTCTACAACAATATGCACTCGGTCAACACCATCAACCCCTACGCCGAGACCTCGGGCGAATATTGGGTACCCGCGGGCGATCCCTTCTCGGTCTACCCCGCTGAGGACGGCACGGCCTATGAGTCCACCCGTATCATCGTGTTCCACGAGGCCCTGGAGGACTGCCGCGCCATGAAGCTGGCAGAATCCTTCTACGGCAAGGAGCGGGTGATTTCCGAGATCGAGGCGGTATTCGGCAAGGAGATCAAGTTCTCCCGTTGCGCCAAGTCCGCCGACATGATGCTGGCCATCCGCGCCAAGGTGGACGAGCTGATCGCCGAGGCGGTCAAGCAAACGGTCATGACGGACTATACCCTGCACGGTGACGGCATCCACGACGATACGGATGCCATCCAAGCCCTCATCGACAGCGGCGTCTGCGAGGTGAGCCTTCCCGCTCCCAAGGTGCGGTATCTCATCTCAAGGCCCCTGGTCATCCCCTCAAACTTCAAGCTGAAGCTCCCCCGCTACGCCGAGATCAAGCTGGCCGACGGCTCCAACTGCTTCATGCTCCAGAACAAGGTAGTCTCCAAACCCGAGACCAGACTGCGGGACTTCCTCTTCCCCCTCCACAAGGAGCTCTGGAAGTTCTACGATCTCTACTCCCCCGAGGCAGAGGATTCCTGCCACGACTTCGAGATCGAGGGCGGGATCTGGAACTTCAATAACCTGAACCAGGACCCCAACCCCATCTACACGGGGCAGTTTGACGAGCGGAACTACCTGGGCCATGTCATGTTCTTCTACAACGTCCGTAATTTCCGCATTTCCAACCTGACGGTGAAGGATCCCGCCAACTACGCCATTATGGTGGACACGGGGGCCTACTTCACCATGGAGAACCTGACCTTCGACTTCAACGACGGCAACCCCATCGCCTCCAACATGGACGGCGTCCACCTCAACGGCAACTGCCACTACGGGGTGATCCGCAACCTCCAGGGGGCCTGCTACGACGATCTGGTGGCCCTCAACGCCCACGAGGGGTCGGGTGGGGACATCACCAACATCCGGATCGACGGCATCTTCGCCGAGAACTGCCACAGCGCGGTGCGGCTCCTGACCGTCAACCACCGCATCCGGCATATCACCATCTCCAACGTCTTCGGTACCTACTACCAGTACTGCATCGGATTTACCAAGTATTACCCGGGCGAGACCACGGGGTGCTTCGACGCCATATCCCTCTCCAAAATCCACGCCGCCAAATCGGTACGCCTGCCTATCCAGGAAGCCCACATGGGGGACAAGACCTACCATTTCCCCCTGATCTGGTTCCAGGAGGAGATCTTCGCGAAGAACCTGAGTATCGAGCATCTGCACCGCAGAGAGTTCGTCAACCCCATCGACACCGTCCGTATTGAGAGAGGCGCGGTGGTGGACGGCTTGATCATCCGCGATATGACGGTAGAGGATCACACCGGGGCTGGGTGTCAAGGACTGGTCAACTATGGCACCGTCAAGGGGCTGGATGCCGCGGGGCTTGCGGAGGATATGATCCATAATCGTGGAATCATAGAGTAAGCTGTTTCCCAATGAAATCACATGAAAACCGCATCCCACGGATCGCCCGTGGGATGCGGTTTCTTATTGTGTTACAGATTCCCTGCGATCTCCTCAGCATAGCGCACTGTCTCCATAGCATCGGCGGCGTATTTGTCCGCCCCGATCTCGCGGGCGTAGTCGGGGGTCAGAACCGCGCCGCCCACTACGATCTTACACCACGGAGCGTCCTTGCGGAGGGCTTTGATGGTCTCCTCCATAGCGGGAACCGTGGTGGTCATAAGAGCGGAAAGACCCACCAGGGGGGCATGGAGCCTGACAGCGGCCTCCACCACGGCCTCGGGGGGCACGTCCCGCCCCAGATCGGTGACGGGGTAGCCGTAGTTTTCCAGCAGGAGCCTCACGATATTCTTGCCGATGTCGTGGATATCCCCCTTGACGGTGGCCAGGACGATGGGCATCTTCCCCTCGGCGGAGTCAGAGGGATCCACGGTCATAGTGGACTTGATGACCTCAAAGGCGGCCTTGGCGGCCTCGGCGGCCATGAGGAGCTGGGGGAGGTAGGTGGTCTTTTTCTCAAAGCCCTGCCCCACAACGTCCAGGGCGGGGATGATCTCGGCCTGCACCACGGTGAGGGCGGGGGTGGCGGCCAGCAGCTCGGCGGTGAGCGTGGCAGACTGCTCCTTCAAGCCCTTGATGATGGCCTTCTGGAGAGGGGTGCTTCCCTCGTTCGCGGTCTTTTTGGCGGCTCCACCCACAGGGGCAGTTCCCTGCCCAGCCGTCTGGGCGGGGAGGGTCTCGGCGTAGCGAATGTAGCCCGCAAAGCTCTCGTCCAGCCCCTTCAGGGCGCGGTAGGTGTGGTAGGTGCGCATCATGTCGGGGGAGTGGGGGTTCATGATGGCGGCCGAAAGACCCGCGGTCAGGGCCATGGCGAAGAAGGTGCCGTTGATGGCATCGCGGGCGGGGAGACCGAAGGAAATATTGGACACCCCCAGGGAGGTATGACAGCCCAGCTCGCGGCGGATGCGGGAGAGGGCTTCCAGGGTCACATTGGCGGCGTTGGGGGAGGCGCTGACCGTCATGGCCAGGGTGTCGAAGATGATATCCTTCTTGTCGATGCCGTAGCTCTCGGCGGCCTCCAGGATACGGCGGGCGATCTGTACCCGTCCCTCGGCGGTGTCGGGGATGCCCGATTCGTCCAGGGTGAGGGCCACCACTACGCCGCCGTACTTCTTGACCAGGGGCAGAACGGCTTTCAGGGACTCCTCCTTCCCGTTGACCGAGTTAATCATGGCCTTACCGTTGTAGCGGCGGAGGGCGGCCTCCATGGCCACGGAGTCGGAGGTGTCGATCTGGAGGGGGAGGTCGGTAACGGCCTGGAGCTCGCAGACCGCTTCGGTCAGCAGCTCCGTCTCGTCGATCTCGGGGAGACCTACGTTGACGTCCAGAATGTCGGCCCCCGCCTCCTCCTGGCGGATGCCCTCGGACAGGATATAACCAATGTCATGCTCCATGAGCGCCTGCTTGAAGCGCTTCTTGCCCGTGGGGTTGATGCGCTCGCCGATGAGGGCGGGGTCGTCGCCAAAGGTGACGGCGTGGGTGTAGGAGGACACCACGGTATCGCCCTTGGGGATGATGGGGGCGGCGATCAGCCCCATGGACTGGATCTCGGCGGTGAGAGCGGCGATATAGGCGGGGGTGGTCCCGCAACAGCCGCCCGCCACGCGGACGCCGTCGTGGATGAGGGAGGCCACCTCCCGGGCGAACTCGTGGGGAGGGACGTTGTAGACCGTCTCGCCGTCCACCACGGTGGGGAGCCCCGCGTTGGGCTTGAGCAGGACGGGGACCGAGGCCAGGCGCAGGTACTCTCTGACCACGGGGGCCAGAGCCTTGGGGCCGAGGGAGCAGTTGACACCGATGGCATCGGCACCCATGCCCTCCAGCAGAGCCACCATAGCGGCGGGGGAGGCCCCCGTCATGAGCTTGCCGTCTTCCCCGAAGGCGCAGGACACCAGCACGGGGAGATCGCTGTTCTCTTTTGCGGCCAAAAGTGCGGCTTTAGTCTCGTAGCTGTCGTTCATGGTCTCGATCATGATGAGATCGACACCGTACTTCACGCCCAGCCTCACCGTCTCGGCAAAGACGGTCACGGCATCCTCAAAGTCGAAATCTCCCAGGGGTTTTAAGAGCTTCCCCGTGGGGCCGATATCCAGGGCGACAAACTTTTCCTGCTCTCCCGCTGACTGCGCGGCTGCGTTGCGGGCGTTCTCCACGGCGGCGCGGACAATGTCGTCCAGCTCGTCTGTGGAAAATTTGAGGATATTCGCGCCAAAGGTGTTGGTGTTGACCACGTTACTCCCCGCGTCGAAGTAGGCGCGGTGGATGGCAGTGACCTCCTCGGCGTGGGTGAGGTTCCACCGCTCGGGGAGCTCCCCGGGGGCAAGACCCGCCTTCTGCAGGAGGGTGCCCATGCCGCCATCGAGGATGGTGAGGTTGGTTTGAAGGAATGTACGAAAGTTCATAGCTTTTGTGCCTTTCTTGGGCGGAAATGGTGATCAAATTGCAGTTTATCGGTCTGTTTACCATCGGCGGTTACCCGCTTTCGGGCAGGGTTCCAAGGGGG
>JAFQOC010000525.1 GCA_017420845.1 Clostridia bacterium | reverse complement strand
GGTAAGTCGGTGGCCGACGGCGACGGCTTCAACGATACCACCATCATTGTTTCGGGTGGTAATCAGGGCATTGAGCTGGCCGCCAAAGTGTTCTGCAACGAGGGCGACACCGTCATCTGCGAGAACCCCACCTTCATCGGGGGCCTCAACGCCTTCCGCTCCTGCGGCTACAACACCGTGGGCGTGCCCATTGAGGAGGACGGCATGAACGTTCAGGCTCTGGAGGAGACCATCAAGAATACCCCTAACGCCAAGCTCCTCTACATCATCCCCACCTTCCAGAATCCCGCGGGCATCACTACCTCCTTTGAGAAGCGCAAGGCCATCTACGAGGTCTGCAAGAAGTACGGTCTCATGATCCTGGAGGACAACCCCTACGGCGAGCTTCGCTTTGCGGGCGAGGAAATCCCCACCATCAAGAGCTTTGACACCGAGGGACTGGTCATCTACTGCTCCTCCTTCTCCAAGATCCTCTCCGCGGGTATGCGCGTGGGCTTCGTGGTGGCTCCCGAGGAGGTGGCCGCCAAGATGGTGGTGGCCAAGCAGTCCGAGGATGTCCACACCAACCAGTTCTTCCAGATGCTCTGCTACAAGTTCATGACCGAGTGCGATCTGGACGCTCACATCGCCATGATCCGTGAGGTCTACGGCCGCAAGTGCAAGCTCATGCTGGAGTGCCTGGAGAAGGAGCTCCCTGCCGCCGTGAAGTTCACCCGTCCCGAGGGCGGTCTGTTCATCTGGGTCACCCTCCCCGACGGGGTGGATGCTACCGCCTTCCTGAAGGCCAGCATGGCCGAGAAGCTCATGATCGTCCCCGGCGCCACCTTCAACTGCGACGTGTCCGAGGGGTCCATGTCCTTCCGGCTGAATTATTCCACCCCCAGCGATCAGCAGATCATGGAGGGTGTGGCGAGACTGGGTAAGGTGGCGAGGGAGTTTGTGAAGTAAATTGGGGTTTATAGGGGCGCCAACCGCGTTCATTAGCCTTCCCCGCTGGGGAAGGCAAAGAAACGCACCGACAAACCCAAATTTAAAGGAGTAAACCATGTCTGACATCCTCATTCGCCCGGCGGCGGAGTCCGATATTCCCCGCCTGGAGGCACTTCTCTACCAGGTTCACGGGCTTCATGCCGAGGGTCGGCCCGATCTGTTCATTCCCGGGTGCAAGAAGTACACCGCCGATCAGCTCCGCGGGCTGTTGGCCGACACCGTGAACACCCCTATTTTCGCCGCCATTCTCGACAGCGAGCTGGTGGGCTACTGCTTCTGCGTCCGTCAGGTGCAGTCCGCCGCGTCTATGCAGAAGATCTCTACCCTCTATATTGACGATCTCTGTGTGGATGCCGCCATGCGGGGGCGCGGCATCGGCAAGGTGCTCTACGACTACGCGGTGGACTACGCCCGCGAAAACGGCTTCTACAATCTCACCCTCAACGTCTGGGCCTGCAACCCCTCGGCCATGCGTTTCTACGAAAAATGCGGGCTGGCCGTGCAGAAGGTGGGCATGGAGCTTGTGCTGTGAGACAATTTCTGTTGACAAATCATCAATAATCTGCTATACTGTAGCTACCACATGAAAAACGGAGGTTTTCCCATGAAAAAGATTATCCACATCATCATCAGCGTGCTGTACATCATCTGGGGTGTCGGCGCTCCTCTGACCTTCATCAAAAATCTGGCAAATCTGGACTTCTCGTCCATCCTCTCCCTCGCCACCATTATGGGAGTGCTGACGGGTCTGGTCATGTTCTTCGCCGGTATCTTCGGTCTGCTCCGCATCAAGCCCTTGAAGCGCCGTATTCTGGGCGTTGTCATCTTCATCCTGGCCGCCTCCTCGGTCATCACCTCTCTGGTGGGTGGACAGATCGCATGGCAGGGCATTCTGCAGGCAATCATGGCTTGGCTCTACATTATCTGGTAATTCCATAAACATTCGGAAAAGGGTCCCACGGGACTCTTTTCTGTTGGAAAGACAAGGATCAAAGGTACAACGCATATATCCATATCCTCGATAAACGAAAGAAAAAAGCGGGAACATACGCCGAAATTCGGCAAAAGCACTTGACGAATGTGACGAAATCATATATAATATTAAGAGATGCATTTTATACCGCCTGCCCATCTGCGGCAAGCGATCCTCATCCATGACCCGAGTGATTCGGGGAGACGTCCGGCACCGCCCCCGGCAGCGATAGTGAGACTCGGTCTTCCCCGTTCCGCCACCCGGCCCCGTCTGGGTGGCGTTCTTCTCCCAAGCATTTCATTCCAAGGAGGTACTCACCATGACCGACCCTCACGTTGATTCCCACAATCCCACGCCCGAGTCCGCTCCCCCCACCCGCAGGCGCCCCCAAAAGAGGTGGCTCTTTTTCGGCACGTTGGCGGTCATTTTTGTTGTCACCTACTGTATTGTCAATGCTGACAGCATCAACGTCGTCGTGAAGCGTGTGGGACAGGTCCTGTCTCCCGTGGTCATCGGTTGCTTCATCGCCTATCTCTGCAACCCTATTCTGAAGTTTTACGAGTACGTCCTGTTCCGTAAGCTGGGTAAAGGAAATCTTCGTCTGTTCATATCCCTTCTCTGCACCTTCCTCACGGTGGTGGGCGTTTTGGCCATCATTTTGATCCTGGTCATTCCCGATCTGTGGGATAGCATCAATCAGCTCGTAACCAACTACGAGGACCACCTCAACGGACTTCTGGGATTTATCCAATCCCTCATCAACAAGCTCCCCGAGAACGTGGCCAGCCGCATCGACATCTCGGATATGGAAAAGCTCACCGCTTTCATTGAAGATATGTTCGGTGACGCCGAAAGCGCCATGGAGAAATTCCTGAACAAAATTGAGGACTACGTATTTGACAGCGATCTGATCGGCAACGTCTGGGAATTCGTCGCCACACTGTTCAGCTCCTTTGTGGACATCATTCTGGGCATATTTATCGCCTTCTACATTCTGGCCTCCAAGGAAAAACGCGTGGCTCAGATCAGAAAATTCCGAGCCGCCTATCTGAACGAAAAGCAGGAAAGCAAGCTTACCGAGATCGCCACCCTGGTGGATCAAACCTTCGGCGGTTTCTTCAAGGGAGTGGTGGTAGACGCGCTGCTCGTGGGCGTTATGATGTATATCGCCCTGTCGATCTTCCGCATATCGGAATACAATCTCCTGATCGCCACCATCTGCGCTCTTACGAATTTCATCCCCGTTTTCGGTCCCTTCATCGGTGCCATCCCCTCGGGTGTGATCATCCTCATGACCAATCCCGAAAAGCTCTTGTGGTTCATTATCATCGTATTGGTCATTCAACAGCTGGACGGCAATATTCTCGTCCCCCTCATTCAGGGCAACCATACGGGCATCAGCTCTTTGGCAGTTCTGGTCTCCATCACCATCATGGGCGGCTTCTTCAAAATTCCCGGTATGATTTTCGGCGTGCCCGTCTTTGCCGTCATCATTGAGCTGGGTAAGCGTGCCATAGAGGCCCGTTTGAAGGCTCGTGGCCGTGATACCGACACCACCCAATACTACCGCGCGGGTGCCATCGGAAACGCCGAGGAGGAGGTCTACTACGAGCACGCCCACTTGAAGTATAAGTATGACCACTCCCGGATCAAGGTTTACGTGGACAAAGCCCTCACGGCTCTGTCCCGCAACAAAAAGGGAAAATCCGACACTGTGCCCCCGGACGACGGCGCCCCCGATGAGGGTTCCAACACCGACGGTACCGACGACACCTGATTCCAATCCTACAAGCGTTCCGCCCCTCCGCCAATCCTCAAGATCGAGGAGGGAGGACGTATCCACTTTCTCTGGAGGTTTTCATCATGAATCATCAGCCCAAGCGCCGCACAGGCGGCATTTCCGTGGAGACAGCCCACATCTTCCCCATTATCAAAAAGTGGCTGTACTCCGAAAAAGACATTTTTCTCCGTGAGCTTGTCTCCAACGCGGCGGATGCCGTAACCAAGCACAAGCGCCTCGTCTCCCTGGGCGAGATTGAAGGCAACGACGCGGAGGACTACCGCATCACGGTTACGGTAGATAAGACTGCGGGCACCCTGACCATTTCGGATAACGGCATCGGCATGACCGAGGAGGAGATCTCCCGCTATCTGGGCAATATCGCTCTGTCGGGTGCTCTGGATTTCATCCATAAGTACGAGGGCGAAAAGGAAGGCAGCTCCACCGGAATCATCGGCCACTTCGGTCTGGGCTTTTACTCCGCCTTCATGGTAGCCGATACGGTAGAGGTTATTACCCGCTCCTATACGGGCGGAGAGACCACCCGCTGGGTCTGCAGCGCCGACGGTGCCTACGAGTTCACCGACGCGCCCTACGCCCTCCACAGAGGCACCGATGTCATCCTCCACGTCACCGAGGAGGAGGCGGAATACCTGGGGGCGTACAAGGTACGGGATATGCTGGACAAGTACTGCTCCTTCATGCCCACCGAGATCTACTTCGTGGATGCCGACGCAAACGACGCGGACGATGCCGACAAGGACGGCACCGCCGAGGCTGCCGAAAAGACTCCCGCCGAGCCCTCCCCCATCAACGACGTCACCCCCCTGTGGCAGAAGGCTCCCTCGGAATGCACCGACGAGGAGTATAAGGCATTCTACCGCAAGGTGTTCCGCGACT
>JAFQOC010000524.1 GCA_017420845.1 Clostridia bacterium | reverse complement strand
GCGCGTCAGAGGGCCGCCGCAACACGAAAGTTGACAAAGATTCGAAGTTGCTTGTTGCGGCTTACAAATGCCACTAAAGCAGCATTTGTCCGTGGTGCGGCATGGAGAAAAGCCCCTCCGACACCGCCCCCCTTCGCTTTTTTGTGCAGGGGGGCTACGCCCCCTGCACCCCCTGCGTAACTGCGACCCAACGCACCAATAAACTGCAATTTGAATGTTGACTGATTTTCAGCAGGTGTTTTTTGGATGAATTTTCACCAAACGCCTTGAAAAAAACGGCGTTATATTGTATAATATATAAAAGCAACAAAGATAGGGAGGCTATTCCGTGAAGCAATATATTCTTGCCCTGGACGAGGGCACTACCTCCGCCCGCGCTATCCTCTTTGACCGAGAGGGACGCGCCGTGGCCATGGCTCAACACGAATTTCCCCAGATATATCCCCGTCCCGGTTGGGTCGAGCATGATCCTATGGCCATCTACGCCGCCCAATACTCGGCTATGACCGAATGCATTGCAGGCAGCGGTATCGATCCCTCCGAGATTGCCGCCATGGGCGTGACCAATCAGCGCGAGACCGTGGTGGTCTGGGATAAGCAGACGGGCAGACCCATCTGCAACGCTATCGTGTGGCAATGCCGCCGTACCGCCGATCTTTGCGCTGAGCTGGAGGCCGACGGCTACGCCAAGCTGATCCGCGAGCGGACGGGTCTGCGCATCGACCCCTATTTCAGCGGTACCAAGCTCAAGTGGATCCTGGATCACGTGGAGGGGGCGCGGGAGAAGGCCGAAGCAGGAGAGCTTCTGTTCGGTACCGTGGACACGTGGATCACCTGGAAGCTGACCGAGGGCCGCATTTTCGTTACCGACGTCACCAATGCCTCCCGCACCATGCTCATGAACCTCCGCACAGGGGATTGGGACGACGATATGCTCTCCCTACTGAATATCCCCCGCGCCATGCTCCCCGCTATTCAGTCCTCCTCTGAGGTCTACGGTGAGGCAACCGTTATGGGGGCATCCATTCCCATCGCGGGTATCGCGGGAGACCAGCAGGCCGCTCTCTTTGGCCAAGGCTGTTTTGAAAAGGGACAGGCCAAGAACACCTATGGCACAGGCTGCTTCCTGCTGACCCATACGGGGGATGAGCCCGTCATGAGCGTGAGCGACCTTTTGACCACCGTGGCCGCCACCCGTAAGGGAGAGGCCATGCAGTACGCTCTGGAGGGAAGTGTTTTCGTGGGAGGGGCCGTGGTTCAATGGCTTCGGGACGAAATGAAGCTTATCAGTGAGTCCCGAGACAGCGAGTACTTTGCCTCCAAGGTGACCGACAGCGGCGGTGTGTATGTAGTCCCCGCCTTCACAGGTCTGGGCGCCCCCTATTGGGATATGTCAGCCCGAGGCAGCATTCTGGGTCTGACCCGCGGAAGCGGGCGGGACCATATCATCCGTGCCGCCCTGGAATCCATCGCCTACCAGACCGAGGACGTGCTGTCTGCTATGCAGGGAGATATGGCCGCCTTTGGCACAGGGCGCATCACCTCCCTCAAGGCCGATGGCGGGGCATCCAATAACCGCCTGCTCATGCAGTTCCAGAGTGATATATCGGGCATTCCCGTCCACCGTCCTGCCACCGCCGAGGCTACGGCGTGGGGGGCCGCCGCCCTGGCGGGTCTGGCTGTGGGCTTCTTCAAAAGCCCCGCTGAAATCATCGTCGCCTCCGAGGGCGGCACCACCTATATCCCCATCATGGCCGAGGAGGACCGTGCCCGCCTGCTGGAGGGCTGGCACAGGGCAGTCTCCGCCTGCCGCGCGTTTTAAGGAGGAATTACAATGAAGATCATGGATTTCAAGGCTCCCTCTACCGACGGTGTACACGATCTGGCCGGTAAGGTATATCTCCCCAATAAGACTCCCATCGGAATCCTTCACGTTCTCCACGGTATGACCGAGCACATCGCCCGCTATGAGGTCTTCATGCGAGAGATGGCCGAGGCAGGCTATATCACCTGCGGCTATGACCACCTGGGTCACGGCCACACCGCAGCCGACCCCTCCGAGCTGGGCTTTATCGCCGAAAAGGGCGGTGACGACCTCCTGCTCCGTGACGTCAAGTCCTTCTCGGACGCTGTCCGTGCCGAGTACGGGAAGGATCTCCCCTACATTCTCCTGGGCCACAGTATGGGATCCTTCATTGCCCGTCTGGCCGCCGAGAAGTACGTGAGACCTCATAGGCTCATCATCATGGGCACGGGCGGTCCTAACCCCATCGCGGGAGCGGGCCTGGCCCTTATCGGAATCATCAAGGCCTGCAAGGGAAGCCGCCATATCTCCCCCTTTATCGAAAAAATGGCCTTCGGAGGCTATAACAAGAGATTTGAAGACGGCGTCTCCGACCCACGCGCGTGGCTCACCAAGGACGTGGGCGTGCGGGAAAAGTACGCAAACGACCCCTTCTGTAACTACAAATTTACCGTATCCGCCATGGGGGATCTCATCCGCCTCACCAAGAATGCCAATCGCGGGGCGTGGTTTAAGTCCCTTCCCGAAGGCCTGCCCATCCTGCTGGTCTCAGGACGTGACGATCCCGTGGGCGACTTCGGCAAAGGGGTGGAGACCGTCTGCGGAAGACTCCAAAAGGCGGGGCACCCCGTCACCTGCCATCTCT
>JAFQOC010000523.1 GCA_017420845.1 Clostridia bacterium | reverse complement strand
GGTGTCCTCCAGGTCCAGGCCCTCGTGGGACAGGTGCCAGAGGTTCTTATCCTTGGAGTAGTTGGTCTCGCGGTTGATCTTCAGGGGCACGTTGTGTGCCTCAGCATAGTCGATCTCCTCCTCACGGGACTTGATATCCCACTCTCTCCAGGGAGCGATGATGGGCATATCGGGGCAGAAGTGCTTGAGGGTCAGCTCAAAGCGGACTTGATCGTTGCCCTTACCGGTACAGCCGTGGCAGATGGCGTCGGCACCCTCCTTGATGGCGATCTCGGCCAGACCCTTGGCGATGCAGGGACGGGCGTGGGAGGTACCCAGCAGGTACTCCTCGTAGATGGCGCCGGCCTTCATGCAGGGAATGATGTACTCGTCCACGTACTCCTCGGTGAGATCCAGGACGTAGAGCTTGGACGCGCCGGTCTTGAGAGCCTTTTCCTCCAGACCCTCCAGCTCGTCAGCCTGACCCACGTTACCCGAAACCGCGATGACCTCGCAGTTGTTGTAGTTTTCCTTCAGCCACGGAATGATGATGGACGTATCCAGACCGCCCGAGTAGGCGAGAACCACTTTTTTGATGTTTTCCTTGTTGATCATGATGTGCCTCCGTTTTGCATGAACTCTGTATATTCATGCGGTTCAAAATGAAATATGCGACTATTATACCAGTTTGTCAGGGTTTTGTCAATAGTGAAATGTGTTTAATTTGTAAATAATTGCATAGGTTTTTTGAGCGTTTTGTATAAATAAACCTCCCAAACTTGGTTTATGCGGAATTCAAAGGAGGTTTTGAATATTTTTGCGCATATTTTCAATATTTATTCACGCCAAGAAGATCCCCGACCGACGGCACCGTGGGAGGGCGGATCCGATCCCGGCTCTCATTCTCCCCCGATTCTACCAAAAAGCATTTGCATTTTCCACCAAAATATGCTATAATATCCCCAGTACATAAGAATCGAGGCGATCCCATTGACATCCAAGACCCAAATCAAAGACTTTACAAAAGGCAGCATCCCCCGCCAGCTGATCCGCTTCGCCACCCCCCTGTTCCTCTCCAACCTCCTCCAGATCGTCTACAACATGGTGGACATGATGGTGGTGGGCAACGTCATGGGCAAGGCAGGCACCTCGGCGGTGTCGGTGGGCGGTGACGTCTCCAACCTTCTGACCTTCGTCGCCATGGGCTTTGCCTCGGCGGGGCAGGTCATCATCGCCCGTCTCATCGGCGGCGGCGAGCGCAAAAAGCTCTCCCGCTTCGTGGGTACCATGGTGGGCTTCCTCGCCGTGGCGGCCATGGTCATGAGCGTGGTGGGACTCTTACTCCAGGATACCATGCTCACCCTCATGAAGACCCCCGCCGAGGCCTACGAGGGCGCGGTGGCCTACTCCACCGTCTGCATGGCGGGCCTCATCTTCATCTACGGCTACAATATCACCTCCGCCATCCTCCGCGGCATGGGGGATTCCACCCGCCCCTTCATCTTCATCTGCATCTCGGCGGTGCTGAACCTCATCCTGGATATCGCCTTCGTGGCGGGCCTCCGCATGGGCGCGGGAGGCGCGGCCCTGGCCACCGTCATCAGCCAGGCCGTCAGCGTGGTGATCTCCACCGCCTACCTCATCCGCAAGCGCAAGGCCTACGAGCTGGACATTCACTTCATGGACTTTGTCAAGTGGGACAGACCCCTGCTCCGCGACCTCGTCGGTCTGGGGGTCCCCATGGCCATCAAGACCTGCTCCATCCAGATCTCCAAGCTCTTCGTCAACTCCTTCATCAATGGCTACGGCGTGGCGGTCTCCGCCTTTTCGGGCATCGCCAACAAGATCGCGGGGGTCTCCAACCTCATCTCCCAGTCCATGAACGTGGCGGGCTCCACCATGGTGGGGCAGAATCTGGCCGCGGGCGAGTTCAAGCGGGTCAAGAGGATCATGGGCACCATTACGGTCATCACCCTGTCGGTCTCCATCCTCCTGTCGGCGGCCATCCTCCTCTTCCCCGAGGCCATCTTCTCGGTCTTCACCGCCGAGGGCGACACCGACGTGCTGGCCCTGGTGGACGGCTACCTCCCCATCGCGGTGCTCATGTTCATGGGCTCGGCCTTCCGCTCCATGATGAACTCCCTCCTCAACGGAAGCGGCAACCACCGCGTCAACTTCGCCACCGCCATTCTGGACGGCATTATCATGCGGATCGGCCTGGCCGTGCTGTTCGGTCTGGTCCTGGACATGAAGCACTACGGCTTCTGGCTGGGCGACGCCCTGGCGGGATTTACGCCCTTCTTCATCGGCCTCGTGTTCTACCTCTCGGGGGCTTGGAAGAAGGGGGCAAAAGTGAAGGCGGCAGAGGAAAGCTGACCTTCCGTTCAAATTCCATACGGTCTCATACGGCGCGCCTGCTTTCCTGCGGGCGCGTCTTTTGTAAACTCAACCGCAGGTTGCACGGCGGTTCAAAAAACAAGTTATTGCTTTAGCACGGAATGTATGCTATAATGATATCAGAATCCGGATTCAATACATATCAAGAGGTGATTTTGATGACGATTGGCGAAAGAATAAAGGCTTTACGAAAGAAGAATGACTTGACGCAAGAAAAGCTGGCGGATTATCTTTGCGTTTCTTACCAAGCGGTTTCCAAGTGGGAGTGCGGCGCATCCTGCCCCGACCTGTCCTTGATCGTCCCTCTCGCTAAGCTCCTCCACGTAACAACGGATGAGCTCCTTGGCATGGTTTCGCCGGAGGCCGACGAGAGAAAACGCGAATATGATGCACTGTATGCTAAGGCACGTCAACCTGAGCAACTAGAAATCGCACAAAGAGCGGCACGGGAATATCCCGGAGAGTTAAAGTACATTGATTGGCAGGCTGACTGTCTGTACCTGCTTGCATACACGAACTATACCACCCAAGAAAAATTTTACGAGGACCTGGAAAAGGCGCTGAAGCTGAACATGGTCGTTTTTGAAAATGCCACCGATGACAAATTGAAGAACAGCGCCATAGCGGGCATTGTGATGATCTTGGCGGCACAGCAACGCCATGACGAGGCGAAAAGGTATGCCGAGCTGTATCCCAAAAGCACGGATTTGGATCGAGCCACCGTTATGGGGTGGGCGCTGACCGGCGAGGAAAAGCGGATTCATTCGCAGGAGGTCTTGATGAGCCATCTGGACGGAATGATGCGAATACTCGTGAATAAGATAAATGCCGACAATCCCAACTTAAAGGATATGGAATATCTGGACTGCGCAGAAAAGGCGATCCGGCTTATGATTCCGAGCGGCGAATATAACCGCTACTATGACGATCTGAAGGACATCGCTATTTACAAAGCGCAGATATACGCTTACTCCGATCCCGAAAAGGCCATAGAAGAACTCAAAAAGGCACGTGAATACGCCGTGACGTTTGATGATCTGTTCATGCGCGCTCCCACCGTGATCCCGTTCAACTCGCCGTTTTTCAATGCTTTGAGCTATGATTCGGCGAACCTGTTGGTATACGGCCCGCTTGAGGAGAACCGGCGCCTGGATAATTTCAAGTGGTGGTTATCCGGCAGATGCTTTGATGTGATCCGAGAGCGAAGCGATTTCCAACAGCTTGCCAATAGCTGATGTCATGCCCCGCCACCGCGCGGGGCCTTTTTCTGTCCCCTTCCGCCAATTTTTCAACCGCAGGTTAACACGCAGTTTCCCACCAATCCCTTTACATCCCCCAAAAATCTGCTATAATAGAGACAGAAGCCGACGTCAGCTTACTACCCACAAAGGAGACACACACATGAAAATGACCATAGGTGCCAACATCAAGCGCCTGCGCGCCGCCAAGGAGATCACCCAGGAGCAGCTCTCGGTGGCCATGAACGTCACCTGCGCGGCGGTCAGCAAATGGGAGCGGGGAGAGACCTACCCCGATATCACCCTCCTCCAGCCCCTGGCCTACTATTTCGGCGTGACCCTGGATGAGCTCATGGGCTACGATCAAGAGAGGATCGCCGCCAACATCGACGAGGTACTTGCTCGATACAGCCGGCATTGGAACGACGACGAGGGCCGCGAGATCATCACCAGGGCATACCGCACCTACCCCAACGACTACCGCGTCATGTACCGCTATATGTGGAATATCGCGGGGGACCTGGCCGACAACGATCCCGCCGTGCTGGTCGCCCGCAAGGAGGAGCTACTGTCCATCTGCGACAAGCTCCTGGAGGGCTGTAGCGACGACAGCCTGCGGCTGGGCGCGTGGAATATGCGTGCCAAGATCCTCCACGCCGAGGGCAAGACCGAGGAGGCCTTGCAGATCTACCGCGCCAAATTCACCAATTGGTACGGCACAGGCGGGCAAAAGACCGAACAGCTGTTCGCCAAGGACACCGAAGAATACTATCACCACGTGCGAAAGAATATGTACGAGCTGGCAGACTTTGCGGCGGATAAGCTGGGCAGGACCGTGTTCTTTCATCCTTCCCTGTCCATGGAGGAAAAGACCGAGCGTACCCTCCGCTATGCCGACCTTCTCCTCGATGCCTTTGAGCAGACGGGCGAGGACTTCTTCCTGCTGATCGCCCAGTCCTTCCTGCTCCGCGTGGAGAACGATCTGTACTACAGAGGCGGCTCCGACGGACAGGTCATCGCGGTCATGGATCGGGCTCTCCAGGCCACCAAGCTCCTTTCGGATAGTGTGCGGGACAATGCCCCCCTGCGCGAGGCCTACAGCTGTCATTGCGGCGACGCAAGTCCCTTGCAGGCGGTGCTGTCCTACCATACCCATGCCACCGGCGGCCGCCGCGCCGAGCTTCTGAAAAATCCCGCCTATACCGCCGTACTGGATCGGTACAAGTGATCTTCATTCTTTGAGCTTTCCTCCCCCTTACCCCGCCCCGCCACCGTGCGGGGCATTTTTACCCCCACATTCAACCCCCATTTGAAAAATTCTCCCCAAACGCGTTATTGATTTCCCCGCAAAAATGCGCTATAATATAGCCAGGATAAGCGCTGATCCACATCACAACGGAGGAAACCCCTATGAAACTCGGTGAAAAGATCAAGACCCTGCGTAAGCAGAAGAACATTTCCCAGGAGGTGCTGGCCCAGTATCTGGGCGTGACCTTCCAGGCCGTCTCCAAGTGGGAGAACGGCACCACCATGCCCGACGTGGCCACCATCCCCGCCATCGCCTCCTTTTTCGGTG
>JAFQOC010000522.1 GCA_017420845.1 Clostridia bacterium | reverse complement strand
CGAAGGCGGGGGTGCCGTATTCCTAGGCCAGCTCAACCGTATCCAGACCGCCAATGGCCAGCTGACCGACAGAATTGACGGAAAGATGTTTATACAGAAGGTTCATGGGATTAGTCCTTGATACGGTTGAATTTTACTTACTCATACGGATACCCGTCATCACCCCGATCTGACGGAGCACCTCGTCCCGTCCCTCATTCTTCAGGGAGGAGAAGGGGATGATCACGGTGTCCTCATCCAGCGCTGGATCGGCGGCGATGGCGGCCAGATTGTTCTTTCGTTCGGTGGCGTTCAGCTTGTCCACCTTGGTGGCGATGACGAAATAGGGAATCCCCGCGGCGCGGAGGTAGTCCACCATGGCGCGGTCATCGTCGGTCAGCCCGATGCGGCTGTCCACCAGCTGGGCCACGGCGGCGAGGCGGTCAATGTTGGGGTTCTTTGTGAAGAACCCGTCGGTCAGCATTTGCCACTTGATCTGATCCTCCTTGGGACGCTTGGCAAAGCCGTAGCCGGGGAGGTCAACCAAAAAGATCTTTTTATCGATTTCGTAGAAGTTGATGGTGATGGTCTTGCCGGGGGCCGAGCTGACTCTTGCCAGAGATTTACGTCCCAGAAGGGTGTTGATCAGCGAGCTCTTACCCACGTTGGAGCGCCCCGACAGGGCGATCTGAGGGATGGGGTCGGAGGGGAACTGACGGATCTCACCTGCGGTCATGCGGAGGTTGACGTTTTGAAGATTGATGGGAGCGGCCATGGGGAAGTCTCCTTTCTCACAAGGCGGCAGAGGGGCGGGTAACCGTCACCTCGGGAGCGGTAATGGGAGGGGGATCTGCTTGGATCATGGACTTTTCGGGGCGAACAAGAGCAGCGGCCAGCACCTCGGATGCCTTACGGCAGGGAATGAAGGTCAGGCTTTCGCGGACAAGGGAATCGATCTCGTCCAGGTCTCCCAGATTGTCGGCGGGGATGCACACCGTGGTAACACCCGCGGAATAGGCGGCCATGGTCTTTTCCTTCAGACCGCCAATGGCGAGGACATTGCCCCGTAGGGTGACCTCACCCGTCATAGCTATGTTGCGGCGGACGGGGATGTTCGTCAGAGCCGACACCAGCGCGGTGGTCATGGTGACACCCGCTGAGGGGCCGTCCTTGGGTACCGCGCCCTCGGGCACGTGAATATGAATATCCTTTTTCTGATAGAAGTCGGTGGGGATGTTGTACTGAGTGGCGATACTTCTCACGAAGGTCAGGGCGGCGTGGGCCGACTCCTTCATGACGTCTCCCAGAGAGCCGGTCAGCTCCAGCTTGCCTGTGCCGTCCAGTACGGCCACCTCCACGCGGAGCATATCGCCGCCTACCTCAGTGTAGGCCAGACCGTTGACCACGCCCACCTCGTCCTCGACCGAGATGTGCTCGGGGAGAAGCTTGCGGGCCCCCAGATAGGTTTTTACGTCGGTGGCATCCACAGTGATGCGCTTGGTCTCGGTTTCCTCCACCAATCGCTTAGCGGCCTTACGGCAGAGAGCGGCGATGGAGCGCTCCAGATTACGCACGCCTGCCTCTCGGGTGTAGTAGTCGATGATTTCGCCTACGGCCCCCTCGGTGATCTTCAGGGTTCGTTTGGTGAGGCCATGCTTTTTGAGCTGCTTGGGGATCAAGTGGTTCAGCGCGATGCTGATCTTTTCGTTCTTGGTGTAGGAGGGGAGCCGGATGATCTCCATGCGGTCAAGGAGAGGCTTGGGGATGGTATCCAGGGAGTTGGCGGTGGTCATGAACATGACATCGCTCAGATCAAAGGGAACTTCCAGATAATGATCGGTAAAGGTGCTGTTCTGCTCGCCATCGAGCACCTCCAGCATGGCAGAGGCGGGATCGCCGCGGAAATCGTGG
>JAFQOC010000521.1 GCA_017420845.1 Clostridia bacterium | reverse complement strand
GGGAAGACCACCCGCTTCATACAGCCCGTGGGGCAGGCGTCGGCACAAAGGCCGCAGCCCTCACACTTATCATAATCAATTTTCGCCAGATTATTCGTGACGGTGATGGCATCGTGGGGGCAGACCTTCTTGCACTTCATACAGCCGATGCAGGCGTTCTTGCAGGCCTTGCGGGCGTCGGCGCCCTTTTCGGTGTTACTGCACATGACGGCGGCCTCGGTCTCCTGGGGGATCAAGGAGATGATGTGCTTGGGGCAGATGGTGGTGCAGAGACCGCAGCCCAGACAGCGGGAGGTATCCACGTGGGCGATGCCGTCCTTCAGACAGATGGCGTCGGCGGGACAGGCCTTGGCGCAGTCCCCCAGACCCAGACAGCCGAAGCGGCAGGCATCGGGGCCCGCGTAGAGCATGGAGGCGGCCTTACAGGTGGAGATGCCATCGTAGGCGGCCTTCTTGGTGGTGGCCTCGCAGTTTCCGTTACAATGGACGTAGGCGACCACGTCCTCGGGGGCCTCCACCTCCACGCCCAGGATCTCGCCCAGCTCCTTGGCGGTGGCCTCGGCACCGGGGACGCAGAGGTTGGGGGCGGCGGATCCATCGGCTACGGCGGCGGCGTAATCGTCACAGCCCTTGTAGCCGCAGGCACCGCAGTTGACACCGGGGAGGCAGGCGCGAACGGCCTTGACGGTCTCGTTCTCGGGAACAGCAAAGAAGTGGGAAATGAGGGCCAGCAGAACACCCAGAATCAGGGCGATACCGCCGACAATGCCGAAGGCAACGAGAATGTTCATGAAATCCATAGTCTCGGCACCTCCTTAGGCGAAGAGCGCGTCCACGATCCCCGCGAAGCCCATGAAGGCCAGGGAGATGAAGGAAGCGGCGATGAGGGTGACGGCCAGACCCTTGAAGGGACGGGGGATGTTGGTCTCGTCGATGCGGGAGCGCAGACCCGAGAACAGCACCATGGCCAGAAGGAAGCCCAGGCCCACGCCCAGAGAGCTGACCATGGACTCAAGGAAGGTGTAGCCGTCGGTGATGTTGTTGATGGCCACGCCCAGCACAGCGCAGTTGGTGGTGATCAGAGGCAGATACACGCCCAGGCCCTTATGCAGGGAGGGAGAGAATTTCTTGAGCAGCAGCTCCACCATCTGGACAAGGGCGGCGATGACCAGAATGAAGACGATGGTCTGGAGGTAACCCAGTCCCATCTTGTCCAAGAGGAAGTACTGGATGGGCCAGGTCACAGCGGTGGCCAGCAGCATGACGGCGGTGACCGCGATACCCATGCCCGTGGCCTGATCCAGCTTCTTGGACACCCCGAGGAAGGGGCAGATACCGAGGAAGCGGGACAGCACGTAGTTATTGACCAGCACCGAAGAGAGGAGAATGATGATGAGGGACTTGAACATTTCCATTACTGTGCGTCTCCTTTCTGTTCTTCGGTGGGTTGAGCGGATGCGGTGCAGGCGGTCTGGCAGGTGGCGGCGTTGGGACAGCCCGCGCAGGAGAAGGACTTCTTCAGAGGGGCCTTACCGCTGGTGATAACGTAGACTAAGGCGATGAGGCAACCGTAGACCAGCATACCGCCGGGGGCCTTGACCAGGAACTCGATCTTGTAGGGCTCCAGGAAGGGGATGGCGATACCGGCAAAGGAGGCGTTACCCAGCACCTCGCGGATGGTGGACATGAGCACGAGGGCCAGGGTGAAGCCCAGACCCATGCCGATACCGTCCAGAGCCGACTTACCGACGGAATTCTTACCCGCGAACATCTCGGCGCGGCCGAGGATGATGCAGTTGACGGTGATGAGGGCGAGGTAGACGCCCAGCATATCGTAGAGAGCGGGGAAATAGGCGTGGACGATCATTTCCACGATGGTCACAAATCCCGCAATGATGACGATATAGCAGGGAATGCGGACGCTTTCGGGGATGATCTTACGGAGCAGGGAGATGAGAACGTTGGAGCAGACCAGCACCGCCAGGGCGGCGATGCCCATACCGAAGGCTCCCGCCACGTTGTTGGTCACGGCCAGGGTGGGGCAGGTGCCGAGGATCAGGACGAATACGGGGTTCTCCTTGATGATGCCCTTCAGGAGGATGGAGAGACTACTATTCTTTTTCATCAGTTGCTTCCTCCTTTCAGGGTGTTCAAGGCCTCGAAGGCACGCTCGATGGCCTTCAGGTAGCCGTTTGTGGTCATAGTCGCGCCCGCAATGGCATCGATATCCTTGTAGTCGGACTCGGTCTTGCCGTCGAACTGGCCGTAGAACTTCTCGTCGGCGCAGGCGTCACCGATGCCCTTGGACTCCTCCTGGGAGACGGTGTAGGTGTCGATGATCTTCCCCTCGGGAGTCATGGACACACGGACGATGATATACTCGCCCGAGGCGGGATGGTACTCGTCACCGCCCGTGATGCCGTAGCCGGGGCCCTTGACCTCAAGGATGAAGTTGCCCGAGGCGGTCTTCTTGGCGGAGGTGATATACTTGAGGGTCTCGGCGTAGGGGGCGAGGTCGATATCCTCGGCGGTGGAAGCCACCAGAATATCGTAGGCAGTCTTGACGGTGGTATTGTCGGTATTGCCCGACTCGTCCACGGGGATGAACTCCTCGCCGATGACGAAGACGTAGCCCTTGCCGTTGTCGGCGGTGTAGACGGCGTCAATGCCCTCGATGACCTCGGCGATGAAGAGCTTGGTGAACTTCCCTTCTCCCGCGGGCAGGGCGGCGGAGAGGTTATCGTTCAGGATCTGGGCGGGGTCACGGAGATCCACCGAGCCGCCGCCGAGAATGATAGCGGTATTCAGAGCATCCTTGACGGCGTTCTTGTAGGCCTGGGTGGTCTTGGTGGCGCCCGAAATGGTATCGGTGGCGTCCACGCCCGCGGCGTCCTTACCGACGAAATTCGCGCCGAAGGTCTTCTCGTGGCCCAGGGTCTCGGTGGAGGCGAGGCAGACGGTGCCTGTGACGGTGCCGTCGGCGGACACGCCGCACATGATAACGAAGCCCGAGCCGTAGCCCGTGGTGGTGAGGGTGACGACGTAGCCGCCCTTTGCCTCCTTGTAGACCTCGGTGACGGTGGCGGGGAGCTCGTAGGCCGAGAGGTCCATCTTCTCAAAGCCCTCACCGTTCGGCATGACCTCCAGAAGGGCCTCGTTGGCGGCGGCATCCTGGTTCTGCTTGATGATGGGGGCGGTGATGGAGTTGGTCAGAGCCAACAGAATGGCCATGACGGCGCAGATGGCGAAGAGAACAAGGGTACTGGTTACAGATTTTTTCATGCGTTCTTACCTCCTGTTCCGAAAACCTTGCGCTTGGTCCAAGAGCTGATATAGGGGGTGATGATGTTCATGAAGAGAATGGCGAAGGACACGCCCTCGGGATACACGCCGAAGTAGCGGATCAGGAAGGTGATGAGGCCCGCGCCCAGACCGAAGATGATCTTACCCCACGGGGTGGCGGGGGAGGTAACGTAGTCAGTGGCCATGAAGATAGCACCGATGAGCAGACCGCCCGAAAGCACGGCGGCCAGAGCGGCGGTGAGATCCATGCCCTCCATGAAGAAGGAAGCCACGAAAACCGTACCGATGAAGGCCACAGGGATATGCCACGTGATGACACGGCGGCAGAGAAGGTAGATACCACCCACAAGGAGGGCTACAGCGCAGGTCTCGCCGATGGCACCGCCGTGGAGACCCAGAAGCAGGTCGGTTAGGGAGGTGGGGGTTTCGGAGGCCAGAGGGGTAGCCGAGGAGACGGTGTCCACGATGGTGGGGAAGGCGGGCTTGGCCAGGGTAGTAAAGGCTACCAGCATGAACACGCGGGCGGTGATGGCGGGGTTGACGGGGTTGGCACCCAAACCGCCGAAGAGGCCCTTGACCACCACCATGGCGAAGAGCGCGCCGATGAGGCACTGCCACCACGGGGTATTGGCGGGGAGATTCAGGCCAAGGAGCAGACCCGTGACGGCGGCGGAGAGGTCGCCTACGGGGATGGGCTTCTTGCGGATGACGTAGAACAGAGCCTCAAAGCCCACGCAGCCGACGACGCAGGAGGCAATGACGATCAGGGAGGTGAGTCCGAAGATCACCACGCCCGCCACGGCGGCAGGGAGGAGGGCGATGAGCACGTCCAGCATGATGCGGCGAGTGGTGCGGCCGCTGTGGATATGGGGGGAGACCGAGAGCGTCAGTTGGTTGTTCATGCATTGGTATCCTCCTTTGCTTTTTCTTCTTTCAGGAATTGCTTTGCCAGCTTATTGGTCTGGACCAGGGGGCGGTTGGCGGGGCAGACAAAGCTGCAGCAGCCGCACTCCATGCAGGCGTTCACCGACAGGTTGTCCAGAGCC
>JAFQOC010000520.1 GCA_017420845.1 Clostridia bacterium | reverse complement strand
CCTACATCCAGGGCGATATCCAGTACGATCCCGGGATCCGCGGGAATCTCCCTTCCCTCCTCGGCGGGCGCGGAGGCCCGCGTTACGCCTCCCGTGGGGGTTGTCAGTAATTGGTGCAGCTTCACGGCGATGCTCTCCATAGGACGAAATACTCCCGACGACGCGGGAGCCGAGACTATTATACACAGTTTTTCGTTTTTTGTCAAGAGATATCGCAGGAAAAATGGCGGGAACCTGTCTGATCATTCCCCATCGCGACCGATCCCGCCCCCATTCGAAAAAAGCAAAAAAACTCTCTGTTTTTTTGTCAGAACATCTTGCACGATGATGAAAAATGTAGTATAATATAAGGTGTGTACCATACGGTCGAACGCGAAACACATGTATGCCGTCGAGAGCGGCGGAACGGAGGCTTTCATGATTGGTTTTTACAATTATACGGTGATCCTTACATATATCAGCCTGCTCATATCCTCTGTGGGCATTGGGCTTGCCGCCGCAGGGCGTCCCTTTGAGGCCCTGTGCTGCCTTCTGGCCTCGGGTGTTTGCGACATGTTCGACGGAAAGATCGCCCGCACCCGCAAAAAAAGCACCGAGGAGGAGAAGCGCTTCGGTATCCAGATCGACTCCCTCTGCGACGTGATCTGCTTCGGCGTACTCCCCGCCTCCGTAGGGATCAGCCTGGCCTCACAGGCTCCCGCCCTTGACCGCGGCGTGGTCTGGGCCCTGTCCGCCCTCTACATCCTCTGCGCCCTCATCCGCCTGGCCTACTTCAACGTCACCGAGGAAACCAGACAGGCCACCGAGAGCGGCCGCCGTACCTACTTTATAGGAGTCCCCGTCACCACGGCCGCCGTAGTCTTCCCCCTGGTGTACGCTCTGTCTCTCCTCCTTCCCGCCCCCATAGCCCCCTGGCTGTACCCTGCCTTCATCCTCATCACCGCCGTGGTCTTTATCACCCCCGTTCGCGTGAGAAAGCCCCACTCGGTGGGCCTTGTCATCCTGGGTCTCATCGGACTGCTGGAGGCGGCTCTCATGTTCTACCTTTTGTTGCGGTAAGCCGCAAAGCATACGGATCGTCCCCCTTCCCCCAAACAAAAACCGCGCCAGCGCAGCCCGTGGGCTTTGCTCGGTGCGGTTTTTGTTTGAAAACAGATGTGCTTTACATGTACCCTAACGAACGTGTCGCCTCTCACCGTTTTCCTACGTATTGCAAAAGCATGGTGGAGCATTCCCGCATACGTACCACCTGGCACCAACGGAAATTGATCGGGAGCACCTTTTTGTTGGAGCTCATGATTTGATCGTAGACCTCATCGGTGGCGACAATGATGAAATTCGATCCCTGCTTGCGTCCCTCGCGGATCTCGCTGTTGAAGGTCTTCATTTCGTAACTAACCCAGTTAGATTCCATATAGGCAAGATCCGACAGCACCACCACGAAGTGCCGTGCCCGATCCAGCGCCTCGTCAATTGCCTCGGCGTAGTCCGATTTGGACAATTCGGGAAGGCTCACCTTGCTCCAAAAGGGCTCCAACAGGTTGGCTCTGAGCAGGCTGTAGACCGTCTCAGCCATATCGGCATCCTCATGCTTGAAGCTGATGAACACGTCATATCCCTCCATGCCGTGTACGGTGAAGCCCAGAAGAGAACGGATGCCCGCATTGGCAACGGTCGAGCCCTTTGCGGGATCCTCGGCACAGGTGGTCAGCATGCGGCGAATCTCCACCAGTCGATCAGCGCATTCCACGGCCAGCGAGTCGGCTCCCACAGTGACACAGTAATTTTTCAGGCGCTCGTAGCTGGTCATGAGACACTTCAAAAAATCCTCCGCCATTCCCTGCTCGGAGAGCACGTCAAAAAGCTTGTTGCCCTCCCGAATAAAGCCGGCGACAGCGCGCAAAACTTCCTCCTCCTTGGTGATCGGGGCAGGCTGTCTCCGATTCTCGGATCGCTCGGTGTCACCGGAGGGAAGGTACAAATCCCGGTCAGCCGGTATTTCTCGGTATCCCGTACAAACGTCAGCAGATCTTCATCCTGCTCACCGCTGTCCGCAAGATAGGCATCCATCACCGCAAGATGGGGTTTCTGCTCCTCCAGGTATCCGGCATGGTTCACGCCGTGGACGTCACCGTCCGAAAGAATGTCCGCGCACTCGGTGCGGATTTCCCGATCCAGATAGATAAAGCGCACGGCAAGGGCAGCGAAATACACCCCCTCGGGGAAGGACTCGCCGGTCAATAGCGCTTTGGTCCGATTCAGCGTCCGCACAATGCATTTTGCCATTTTACGGGACTCCTGATCATACAGTCCGTGATACTCCGCGAGTTGCTCATGCAGAGAGCACAGCTCCCGCAAACGCGCCGAGCGATCGAGGGAGTGGGGCGGGGTATCGGTTACCTTTTGTTGGGTTCGCTCAATGATCCGGCACAGCACGTCGGCCCACCTGTTGTCCTGCTTCAGTCTCCGATACTCAGACAGCTGCTCAAGGAGCTGTGAGTCGACGCTTTGGTCGCGCATACTGAGATCGATCCGCTCCGCGACAGCCTCCCACGCATGCCCTTCTCCGCTGTTCACCCTGATTTCCTCGTAATTACCGATGTAGCGCACAAGCTCATCCGGCAAACCTTCCGTGGTCACAACGGGAAAGATGCGCTTACCGCGGCCGCACGCGTCCGACAGCGCGTACGCCATCTCCATGGAGGCATATTTCGAGCGCGTCAGATCATCGCTGACCAGCACAATGATGGCGCGGCTCCGACGGATCGTCTCCCGAACATCCGTAAAAAACGCCTCATACCCGGCAGAAGAACCGCGGAACACACAGCGGTATCCCCTTTGGCACAGTAGACCGTACAGACGCTCAGCTGAGGAGCCTCCCTTAGGGGAATAAATGAAGAAAAAATCATATTGGTACATAGCTACAGCCTTCGTTTACACATTTTTATCGAGGAATCACGGTTGACAGCTTTTTGGGGTCAGGAATCTTGTAGTCAAATATGTCCAAAAGCTCCACCCCCATCCCCATCAACTCGGCCGCAGAGGACTGTACGTGGGTGTCGGTATTGAACCCGGGAATACGGGGCACACGGACAGTCACCCGTTCTGCCCCCACCAACGAGAGCAAAAGGGTGAGATTGGACTTCACAAGGGCGTTATCCTTCCCCGTGTAGGCCTTGTAGACGGCGGGGTTCATGTCCTTGATGTCAATGAAGAAATGATCCACCACCGCGGCGGCGGCGCGGACGTTCTCTTGAGGTATATTGAGGCAGGACTCGGCGTAGATGCGCCAATCGGGGTGGCAGACCTCGCGGAAGGCGGTGATGAAGTCGGTATGGAGCAGAGGCTCCCCACCGCCGAAGGTGACACCGCCGCCCGTGGCCAGGTAGTAGAGGCTGTCGATCTTGACCCGCTCAAACAGCTCGGCGGGGGTGACCCGCTCAAAGGGGGGCTTGCCGTCTTTCCGCTCGTGCCAGGTCTGGGGGTTGATGCAGAGCTTGCATTGCAGGGGGCACCCGAATGCCCCCACCAGGGCGGTGACCCCCGCGCCGTCGGTGGCCATGCGGAGGCGGTCGCAGAAGGCCAGGGGGAAGGTAGGCTGATCCGATCCGCTCATGCTCTCACTCCGCGGGCTCGCCCATGATATCCACGATCTCGGGCTCGGTGGTCTCCTCCTCAGAGGTCTCCTCAGAAGTCTCGTCGGTAGGCTCCTCGGTGGTCTCCTCGGGCTCATCGGTCATATACTCAGTGGGCTCACCCTCCCAGATGACGTCGCCCATAAAAGGCTCCTCGGTCATATCCTCGGTGGTCTCAGGCAGAGGCTCCCCGGGTACGATCAGCTCGCCCTGCTCGGTCTGGATCTCCACCCCTTGGATGGCGGTATCGCAGGCGGTCTCGTTTTCGGTCTCGGGGGGCATTACATCACCCATGGGCACGCCGTCCGTGACACTCGGGAAGGGGTTGACACACCCCGTCACCGACAGAGCAATCGAAGCGGAGATGCCCACCACGGCCACCTTCT
>JAFQOC010000519.1 GCA_017420845.1 Clostridia bacterium | reverse complement strand
CGTCACGGTGGAGCTCCCCCTTGACGCGGACGGCAGTCCCGTGGATACCCTCACCCTGACCCTCCCCGAGGGCTGGGTGGATCTCGCCTATATCGGCTTCTTTGAGAAGGTCGAGTATTCCGATAAGTACGACTACCCCGGCACCCTCTCGGATCACCAGTTTGTCATGGGTGCCACCAACGTCCCCGTCTACAACGTCACCGACCCCACCCTGGGGTCCCCCTTCTGCAGCGGCGGCCAGTCCATGGGGCAGAAGTTCACCGCCGTGAGCCCCGTGCGCGGCGTCATCATCCCCGGCCATGCCACCTGGGGCGCGGATCCCAACAACAACAGCGGTTATTTCAAGCTCTTCAAGTGGAACAAGGACTACGGCACCACCGTATCGGGCACCCCGCTCTATTCGCAGGATCTGTCCAACCTCAAGGACGGCGAGGATCTGGTCATCACCTTTGACGAGCTACCCGCGGGGGAGTACTGCTTTGAGGTCAAGATGACCACCCCCGGGGACAAGGCCTACACCGGCTTCAATACCGCAAGCGGCAAGGGCACCGAGGGAACCATCTCCTTCCGCAACGGGGCTGTCAACGACAACCACCTTGTGGCGGGTTATCTCACCGCGGGGGAGGGCCTTGTGGACGTGGGTGCCGAGTACGGTCTTGACGTCACCTTCGAGTACGATTTCACCCGCCACTACGACAGCATCACCGAGTCCTTAGGGCTGAACAATCTGAGCGGCATGACGGTCACCGACCTTTGCGATCAGGGTTATTTGGCCATCAAGGCCCAGCAGAACGATCCCTTCTTCGCCTTTGGGGTGAACCCCGCCGTCACCTCCAACCTTATGGATCATATCGTCATCAAGTACCGCACGACTACCACGGCCAAGAGCGGCGAGATCTTCGTGGAGAGAAGCGACGGCGTCAAGTGGGGCCAGCCCTACGATAAGAGCAATATCATCTGGGATTGGCAGGTTGACGGAGAATGGAACATTGCCGTCATTGACGCCTCTGCAGTCTGGGGCAACGTTTACGGTGTGACTCTCCAAAACATCCGCTTTGATCCTCTGGAGAAGCCCACGGGGGCGGGGGAGACCATCGACGTGGCCTACATCAAGTTCTTCGCAAACGCTAAGGCCGCCGAAGCCTACGCCGCTACCGAGTATATTGAGGAGGACGGAAAGACCGTGGTCAAGCCCCCTCTTCGTCCCATCGACCCCACCACCGTTAAACCCGTCATCCTCATTGAGGGCGAGGATCTCAACGTCACGGGTGGCTCCCAGATGCAGGAGGCCACCTACAGCTACGAGCAGGGACTTGTTACTTACACCGCCAAGGGCACCGATCCCTCCTTCTTCCTTTACCGCGAGTCCACCGAGATCCCTCCCTTCATGGCGGTCAAGTACCGCACCACGGCTAAGAATACGGGCTGTGAGGTCTTCGTGGGCTCGGTGCAAACAGGTCCCAACGGCCGCTCCGACCGCGTGACCTACCGCTACACCTCCGACGGGGAGTGGCATATCGCAGTCATCGACCTTCGCAAGGCCGCCGACTACAACGCCGAGACGGGGACGGTCAACTACCTCCGTTTCGATTTCCTCTACTCCGACAGCGCCATGAACAGCGGTGCCTCCCTGGACGTGGAGTACATCGCCTTCTTCAACTCCTACGACGAGGCGGTGGTCTACCCCCATCCCCTGCCCACTGAGAAGGCCCGCTTCACCGCCACCTTCGTAGTGGAGGGCAAGCCCCTTTACAAGGTGGAATTCCGCGAGGGAGACACGACTCTGGACGAGCCCGTGGTGCCCATCCTCCCCGGTATGATCGGCGCGTGGGAGCCTTATACCCTGCAGAACGCCGACATTACGGTCAACGCGGTCTACACCCCCGTAGCCGAGAGCGACGTCCCCGACGTCCCGCCCCTCCCCTCGGAGGATAGCACCGAGGAACCCGAGACAAGCGTTCCCGCCGTGACCGATGAACCCACCGACCCCTCCGACACGACCGAGCCCGCCAAGAAGGGCTGTCGCTCGTCTCTGTCCATGGGTCTTACCACCCTAATTCTTCTTGCCGCCGCCCTGACCTTTGGCAAGAAGCGCGACCGCCTGTAAGCGGCACCCTACGAAAGGAAGGAACTGTACATGAAACTCCATAACAGACTCCGCCGCTTCGGCTCTCTGACCCTCGCGCTCCTGATGCTGATCTCGGCCCTCGCCGCCTGTACCCCCGCGGGGACTCCCGACGGCACCGAGGACACCACCGCGCAGGACACCCCCGCCGACACCGAGGCAGGAACCGACACCCCGACGGTGCAAAGTCCCACCGATATCCCCAAGGAAGGGAACTACGTGACCACGTCTGATCTGGTCATCCCCGACTACACCTACGCCGTGGACAGTCTTGATAACAACGGCATCCTCCCCTCCACCCGCGACGTCTGGTCGGATACCTGGACGGGCACCGACGGAGCCGACCGCTCCATGCCCGACGCCACCGCCACCCGCGCCCCCACAGGCCGCCAGGTGGGCATCTTCTACTTCCTCTGGCGTGACCGCGACCAGGACAGCATCTCCCCCATCTCCCCCTCGGACCACTACGCCGCCTGGCTGGAGGGAGGCGAGGAGGCCCTCTGGGACTGCATGATGGAGGGCGGTGAGGGTCACCCCCACTATTGGGCCGAGCCCTACTTCGGCTACTACTCCTCCAACGACGAGTGGGTCCTCCGCAAGCACGCCTATATGCTGGCCGAGGCGGGGGTGGACTTCGTTTTCTTTGACACCACCAACAATAACCTCCATACCGTCTCCCACATGGCCCTCCTAAAAGTCTGGGAGGAGGTAAGACGGGAGGGCTACGAGGTCCCTAAGATCTGCTTCATGGTGGGCAGCTATGAGGCGGAATTTGCCGAGCTGTACAACACCATCTACAAGAAGGGGATGTACGAGGATCTATGGTTCTACTGGGACGGCAAGCCCCTTGTGCTGGTCACGGGCGACTTCCCCATGTCCGACGAGGCAAGAGACTTCTTCACCCTCCGCTACTCCTGGGCGGTTGGTGTGACCAACTGGTACGGCGACCGCAAGGGCATCAAGTGCTGGCCTTGGAACGCCTCCTGGCCTCAGGTGCCGGGCTACGGCGACAGCCGCGAGGATCTGGAGCAGACCGTGGTCATGTGCGGCTTCGGCGCCACCGTGGGACGAAGCCTCCACAGCAACCGTATGCCCCGTCTGGAAAAGGGCCAGCCCTGGGATTTCGGCTTCCCCCTCATGGAGGAATACACCCCCCTGGGCCTCCAGTTCGGTCAGCAGTTCGATAAGGCCATTGACCGCGACCCGCCCCTCATCATGATCACGGGCTGGAACGAGTGGATCACGGGCCGCTGGGATAACGTGGGCGCAGGCGCGGGCGCGGGCGGTCAGGTCATCGCGGGCCAGTATTCGGTCTCGGCCACCCCCGGCGACCGCGAGACCACCTACTTCGTGGACTCCTTCAACCCCGAGTATTCCCGTGACATTGAGCCCATGAAGGGCGGCTTCGGGGACAACTACCTCTACCAGATGGCAGAGCGGGTTCGTGAATACAAGGGCACTCGCAATATCGAGACCGCCTTCGGTCAGTGGGCCATTGACATTCACGGATCGGTGGGTCAGTGGTACGCCGTGGGTCCCGAGTACCGCGACTACGAGGGGGACATCACCCACCGACTCTCCCCCGGCCACGTGGGCGGGAATGAGTACGGCTTCTACATGAACAACAGCGGCAGAAACGATATTGTCACCGCCAAGGTATCCAGTGATACCGAAAACCTCTACTTCTACGTGGAGTGCGCCGATGAAATCACCGACCCCGAGGGGGCCACTTGGATGAACCTTTTCATCAACGCTGATTGCGATGATACTACGGGCTGGTACGGCTTCGACTACCTCGTCAACCGTAACCGCACCGACAACGCACTCCTTGTGGAGAAGTTTACGGGCGTGGATACCTGGGCCTTCGAGACCGTCGGCTCTGTAGCGTATACCCGAAACGGGGGCGTCATGCAGGTCAAGATCCCGAAGACAATGATTGGATTCACCGATACCATGGACTTCAAGTGGGCAGACAACTCCACCCCCACGGGTCAGATCATGGAGTTTTTGGATCAGGGCGACGCCGCCCCCAACGGCCGCTATACCTACCGCTTCACCCTCACCGAGCAGGCTGTCAAATACCCCACCGAGCTTAAGGGTGACCTCAGTACCATGGTGGTGCTGAAGTCCCGCTCCTACAACGCCTTCGTGGGAGGGAAGCAGGTCAGACTGGTGGAGGATAACACCAATGGCGTCCTCTTTGCCTCGGGCGGGGATATTTGGCTCCCCGTCTCCTTCCTGGAGTCGGCTCTGGGCATCGACGCCACGGGTGAGACCACCTACAACCACTACGGCATCTCCTACGTCAAGGCCACCGATTTCGTAAAGAACGCGGGCAAGGTCATCACCGTCACCCCCGACGG
>JAFQOC010000518.1 GCA_017420845.1 Clostridia bacterium | reverse complement strand
CCGTGGTGGTTTCGGGGGTGGCGCTGACCTCCGGGGTGGCGGTGACGGCGGGGGTGGCCTGCCTGGTGCCGCCCACGTAGTAGACGAGGGAGCCCTCCACGTAGTCCAGCGGGACGCGGGTGCTTCCGCCGGCGGTGTAGGCGCCCAGATCATCGGTGACCGTGAGGTCGGTCAGGGGGGAGGTCCCCGTGTTGACCAGGCTGATAACGTAGGTCAGCACCTCCCCTTGGGTGTAGGTCTCCTCCACGGCGTACTTGGCCGCGGAGATCGACTGCTGCAGCTCTCCCGTGACGACGTTGGAGGTGGTGACGTTGCCCCCGTAGGTCAGGGTCGCCTGATTCTGAAAGGTTGCCATAGGATTTCCTCCTTTTGGAATTTGGGGAGCGTTGTCCGCTCCATTCCCAGTATATGCGCGCGTCCCTCGCCTGCGCCAAAATTCGACAGGGATTCACTTGACAAACGCGGCGGGAAATGCTATACTACAGATACTATCCACCGAAGGGGGATCCTATGATGAAGAAGATCGCTCAGATCGTCAAGCGTGCCGTGCTGATTTTGTGCGCGGGTCTTTTGTGCGTGGGGGCTATGCCCGCCGTCGCTCTGACCGCTACGGAGCCCGGCTACGTGGAGCCCGGCTACGTGGTGGACTTTTCAAGCTACAACGCCATCGACGCCTGTTACGACGTGTTTAACCTCACTCCCTCGCCGGAGGAGGGCGCCATGGTCCTTCGCTTCACCGACACGGGAGGCGGTCGGTGCTTCGACCCCTACCTGTCCCTGCCTTTGGATACGGGCAAATACAGCTGTGAGGAGTACCCTTATCTGGCTCTGCTGGTCAAGACCAACAAGCATGATCTGAAGGGTCAGCTCCGCTTTCGCACCTCTTCCACGGGGAGCAACTATCCCTGTCAGAATTTTACCTATCAAAAGACCGACGACTGGCAAGTGGTGGTCGTTCCCCTCACCGACCGCGGTACCCTTCTGTTCTATCCCGCGGACGGCGCGCTGACAGGGGGATATACCAATCTGCGGCTGGATATGTTTGAGAACGAGTGCGCCCTCGACACCGTGTACGCCGTCAAGGCCTACGCTCTGTACAAGACCGCCGAGGAGGCCGCGACCTTTATCCATTACAAGTCCCGTGTCGAGCAGGAGGAGCAGGATAAGGAGGACATTCTGAATTCGGTGGACTACGGCGCCTTCTGGCAGGGTGACGCCTTCAAGCTGCCCGCCATGGACAAGAGGATGCGCTGGGTCACGGCGGGGTACACCAACAACAACGCCGCCGTGGATAAGCTGATCCGTCAGGGCTACGGCGGATTTACCTCCAACGTTCTCTACAATCAGGCGTATCTGCGGGACGACGCGGAATTTGCCGTGCTCAAATCCACCTTCGACTATGCCGCTGATCGGGGTATGAACCTCTGGATTTACGACGAGTATCAATGGCCCAGCGGCAAGGCCTTCGGTTTGGTGCTGGAGGGTCACGACGAGTACGAGGCCACGGGCATTCAGCACAAGCGCATGACGGGCACGGGAGGTACGGTTTCCTACACCCCCTCGGGGAAGGAGATCCGTGTCATGCAGGCGGTACTGGTGGACGACGGCGGCACGCGGAATCTGGAAGTGCGCGCTGACGGGGGCGTTTCGGCTCCCGCGGCGGGCAAATGGTGGCTGGACGTATACGTTCTGCGGTATACCTTTGACGGGGTGGAGGATCCCGCCAACTGGGAGATGCTCCGCGACGTGGATCTGCTCAATCCCGCCTCGGTACAACGCTTCCTTCAGGTCACTCATGAGCAGTACAAATCCAAGCTGGGCAGTACCTTCGATCGGGTACAGGGCTTTTTTACCGACGAGCCTCAGCTGGGCAACCGTGCCATGCTCTCCTACGCCGTCTGGACCCCCGATCTGGACAAGAAATTCCTGGAGACCTACGGCTACGAGCTGAATATCCCCAGCCTGTTCTCGGGAAGCAGTAGCTACGACCGCATCATCCGTATGAACTACTACCGGCTGGTGGCCTCCCTGTTCAAGTCCTCTTACATTGACCAGATCACCGCCTGGTGCGAGGCCAACGGTACCTTGTCCTCGGGGCACCTGCTCTTTGAGGAGGATATGAACGACCACGTCGAGACCTACGGCGGAGACTTCCTCCAATTCGTGGGCGGTATGAGCGTCCCGGGCGCTGATATTCTGCTGGTTAACCCCGAGTACCTCATGGAAAAGCGCAACATCGGCAACTACATGGGTCTTCGCTACGTGGCCTCCGCCGCCAAGAACGCGGGGAAGGCTGACGTATTCCTGGAGTACAATCCCGATGCCGCGGACGCCCTGCCCGATGACGTGATGCCCCCCTCCTTGGGTGGCGCCTCGATTTCCCGTCTGTTGGGCTGCAACCTGTTCCACGTCATCAATCCCCAGTACAACTACACCACCGATCAGCTGATGGAGCTGAACAACTACGTGGGCCGCATGAACACGGTGCTGGACGAGGTGAACGAGTGCGGTGACGTGGCGGTCTTCTACCCCATCGCCACGATTCAAGCGCTTCACGACGCCGACACCGACCATTCCTCCACCACGGGAGGCGACCGCAAGAGCACGGCCTACAAGCTCAATGCCAAATATGAGGATCTCTGCAAGACCCTCCTGACCAACCAGTTCATGTTCACCGTGCTGGACGACGAGACCATCCGTGCCGCTACGGTCACGGCGGACGGCCGTCTGGTAGCGGGACTTGGCTCCTATCGGGTGGTGATCCTGGCCTACTCCCGATACATTTCGGTGGAGGCTCTGGAAAAGCTGACGGTCTTCACCCGAGCGGGCGGTACCGTCATTCTGGTGGGTGATACTCCCGAACACGGTCTCCGTCTGGAGCAGGAGGAGGCCATCTCCGCCCTTATGGCCAAGCTGGAGGGACAGCCCTCCATGACTACCCTGAAGCCGACTGCCCTGATCGACCTTTTGGAGGAGAAGGCGCACCGTGATCTCAATATTTCGGTAGTTAAGGGCGACAAGGCCAAACTGCTTATGGGTGATTTCGAATCCGCGGACAGGGACGTGACCTTTCTGGTCAACGCCTCCTACAGCGATACCGTGGTCAAGCTTTCCTATACCGACGGCTACACGGGAGAGGCCGCCCTCTACCACCCCCATACCGGCTACATCGAGACCGTGATCCCGGGGGCAGGGAAGGAGATCACCGTGCCCGCCTCCGTGGGCCTGATCCTGGTTCGTGAGGCGGACAACAGCCGTGACGATACTCCCTACGTGCCCGATGCGACTCCCGACGACACCTCGGCTCCCACCGATACAACCGTTGAGGAACATACCCAAAAGGGACCCTCGGGCAAGGGCTGTCGTTCTTCTCTGAGCCTTGGCGCGTCGGCTCTGCTCCCCGCCGCTATCGCGGTGATTTACAGAAAAAAGAAGGAGAATTGATTCTCCCCATACGGATGCCCCCGACGGTGCCATAGGGACCGTCGGGGGCGAATTCTTTCTTTGGGGAGGGGTCAGCGGCGCTCCGCCAGCTTGCGGGCAAATTCCGAGATCTCCGCGGCCACGGATTTCACCTCGCGGATGAACTCTCCCGTGGTCATGCGGCTGACTCCCGCCGTGACGGCTGAGATCTGGAGCAGGTAGTCTCCCGAGACCACTCGGATGGAATAGTCGGGACCCAGATCGTGCATGACACGCTCGATGTAGGCGTCGGCAGTCTGATTCTGCTTGGTGTAGATCACCCGAAATCCGTCTCGCACGGTATCGGAGCCCGTGCCGTCGGCGACCCGATAGGCGTCAAAGACCAGCAAAAGCTCGGTTTTGGTGAAGGCCACGTAGCTGGCCAGAATGTCCATGAGGGTCTCTCGGGCCTTTTCCAAGCTGAATTTGGCTACCTCTGTGAGGGTGTCCCAGGCGAAGATGAGGTTGTAGCCGTCCAGGATCACCATGCGGCGGGAGGGCTTGGGGGGCTTGGGCCTTTGGGCCTTGGCGGGGACGCTGGCGATGCGCTTGGGCTCGGTGTACCTGCGGCGCTTGATGGGGCCGAACTCCCGCAGCATGATGGCCTCCAGCTCCTCGTCGGACAGGGAATAGCGCTTGGCCAGACCCGCGGGGTGGGGAATGACGGCGGCGGCGGTTTCAGCGGGAGTGTCGGTGACGGGTCGGCTGATGTTGGGCTCCAGATGCTTGTGGGCATCCACCTCCTGCCACGGGATCACCACACCCGCGCCGTGGGAGCAGAACACGGACTGGGGTGGGTTGTCTGGGTCGGCCTCGGGGTTGTAGCCTTTGGCGGCGGTAATCTCTTCGGTGTTGTGGCAGGGCTCATAGCCGTCGGACACGCAGGTCATGCGGCCGACTCCTCGGGTGTAGGCGATGACCTCGCGGATATAGCCGTGGAGGGTGGAAACGGGGCCTCTGCCCGTGAGGGTGGCGGTGTCCTCGGTGGAGGATTCCAGCTCGAAGGAGGCGTGGCGGTTTTGCAGATCCGTCATGGCCCGCCCCGTCAGGGTGGCGGGAATTTCCAGGCGGTATTTGTAGTAGGGCTCCAGAAGGGTACAGCCCGCCTTCATGAGTCCGTGTCGGACGGCGCGGTAGGTGGCCTCCCGGAAGTCGCCGCCCTCGGTGTGCTTCAGATGGGCGCGACCCGCCACCAGGACCATTTTGGTGTCGGTCAAGGGGGCTCCCGTCAAGGTGCCTCGGTGGGCTTTTTCGTAGAGGTGGGAGAGGATGAGCCGTTGCCAGTTCAGATCCAGAATGTTTTCGGGGAGATGGGTATCGAAGATCAGACCCGTTCCCGAGGGCTGGGGCTCCATGAGAAGCTGAACCTCGGCGTAGTGACGCAGGGGCTCAAAGTGTCCCACGCCTATAGTGCGGGCGGAGATCCTTTCCTTATACAGAATCTTTCCCTCGTCCAGCTCGCAGGCCATGCCGAAGCGATCCAGAATCAGGCGCTTGAGCAGGTCGATCTGGATCTCCCCCATGATCCGCGCCTCGATCTGGGTCAGCTCGCTGTTCCAGACCAGATGCAGGGAGGGCTCCTCCTCCTCCAGCTCCTTGAGCTTGGGAAAGGCCACGCGCACGTCCACCCCTTCGGGGAGTCGGATGGCGTAGGACAGGACGGGCTCCAGAACGGGAGGGGTACTGTCGGCCTCCATGCCCAGCCCCTGCCCCACGTAGGTAGCGGACAGGCCGAGGACGGCGACGATCTCCCCGGCGCTGACCCGTTCCACCTGCTCAAACCGCTCTCCCGAGTACAGGCGGAGCTGGGAGACCTTTTCGGTGATCCTCTTACCCTCGGCTGAGAGGTAGCAGATCTCGTCCCGTGGGGAGAGGGTACCTCCCATGATCTTGATGTAGGTCAGGCGGGTGTTTCCCATATGGGAGATCTTGTAGACCTTGGCGGAGAAGGCCTTCTCTTCGTAGACGGGAGCCGGGGTATAGCGATCCAGAGCATCCAGCAGAAAGGCCACGCCCTCGCACCGCAGGGCGGCACCGAACAGGACGGGAAACAGCCGCCTTTGGCTGACGAGCGCGGCAATATCCTCGGTATCGATGGTTTCCCCCGAAAGCACGGTGTCCAGAAGGGCTTCATGGACGGTGGCCAATCGGTCGTCCAGCTCTGCCTTGGTATCGGCCTCGTAAAAGCCTACGCACAGGGGGGAGAGAGCCTTTTGCAGCTCGCGCTCCTGCTCCTCCTTTTTGTGAATGGCCAGATCGGTCTTGTTGATAAACAGGAAGGTGGGAACGGCGTAATGCTCCAGCAGCTGCCAAAGGGTACGGGTATGGTTCTGCACACCGTCGGGAGCCGAAATGACCAGAATGGCGTAGTCCAAAAGCGACAGGACACGCTCGGCCTCGGCAGAGAAGTCCACGTGGCCGGGGGTGTCCAGCAGAATGAAATCGCAGGCCTCGGTGGAAAAGCGGGCTTGCTTGGAGAAGATGGTGATGCCCCGCTCCCGCTCCATGGGATTGGTGTCCAGATAGGTGTTCTTGTGATCCACACGGCCAATGGCGCGAAGCTTACCCGACACGTACAGGAGGGCTTCGGACAGGGTGGTCTTACCGGCGTCCACGTGGGCGAGAATGCCGACGGTGAGCTTTTTCTTCATGGGAGGCCTCCTTTCGTTGTGTCGGTATGTACACTATTATACTATTCCCGCCCGCCTTTGTCAAGGGGCAGAGGTGTTTTCCCCAAGCCTCGGCTTGTTCAAAGAAAGATCCCCCCACAAAATCCTTGCGGGGGGATCGCTTGCGGAGGAATTATTCCTCTTCTTTCTTTTTCAGCCCCGCGGCGGCAGTCGCGGCGACAGTAGCCACGGTGGCAACCCCCATGCCCAGAGCCGAGCCACAGCCCTTCTTGGGGGGGTGGACCTCGGTGGGCTCAGCCGTTTCGGGGGAAGCGTCAGGCGTCTCGGCGGGGGTGTCGGTGGGTGTTTCGGCAGACTCGGAGGAAGTCTCGGGGTCGGTCTCGGTCTCCTCGGGAGCCGACAGGGCGCGGAGAGCCTTGGTGAGCCGATAAGCGGCCTCGGTCAGCTCCTCTGCCACGGGGACGGCCTTGTCCAGAGCGGCGCGGGCGGCGGCCACGGCCTCCTTGACGGCGGGAGTCTCCCCATGCTCCGAGTCCTCGGCGACTCGGATCAGCTCGGCAACAGCCACCTCGCGGCCTACGTCATTGACCTTTTCCTGTGCCTTGGTCACGGTGGCATGGAGATCGCCGCCGATACCCTCCAGCACACGGGTCAGGCTCTTTTCATAGTCGGGGTAGTTCTCCATGAGCCAGTTGAACTTGGCGATATCCCGGACGCCCTCGGCCAGTTTTTCAAAGCGGGCGGAGGAATGAGCGGTGGGATTTTTGGCATTCTTCAGATCGGGGTAGATCATGTAGATGTCTCCCGCGGCGAAGAGGCGGTGCTCCGAGGAGTTCAGAGGGTCGGCGTTGAAGGCATCCAGAGCCCAGCGCAAAAAGCCGTCGGCACCTCGCTGGCGGGCGTACCACAGGGTGTAGACGCTCTCAATAGGGGGATTGGACAGGGCGGAGTTCTGGGCACCGCAGGTGTAGAGGGTGGTGGTCAGACCCAGACGGCGGCGGTGCTCGGTGATGGTGCTCAGGCGGGAGGGGGTCATGGCGAAGGCCAACGACAGATCGGTGACGCGGTCGAAGAGGTACTCGGTATCAAAGGTGAAGACTGCCAGCGCCGTCTTGAAGCACTTGCCGTTTTCGTCCTTCACCGATTCGATGACGTCCAGGGCGGCTTCCACCACGTCGGCGGGACGCTCGTCCATGGCCATGTAGGTGCGGTCGAACCAGCCCTTCTCCTTGGTGTGGGCCATGAAGTCGGTGAGGAAGGCGGTCCAGACCTTTTTCCAGCGCTCCGAGCCAACCGTGAGGTTCTCGGAGACTACCTTGCCCGAGCGTTCGCTGTAGTAGGTGATGCGGTTGGCCCAGTCCACGATAGAGAAGGCCATGATGTTGCCCGTGACGCCGTTCTTCTCGTTCAGCTCCACGAAGTAGTCGAAGTCGGTGTAATCGAAGGTGAAGGTGCCGTCCTTGTTCTGGATCCACTTCACCATGGAGGGGTAGGGATCGGGGGTCTGGGAGTTCCAGGCGTCCTCGGTGACGGTGACGGTGACGCTGGTGCCGCCCGCCTTCTTGTAGATTTCGATCTGGGAGACCAGACCGGCCTCGTAGGCGGGATCCAGGTGGGTGTTCCACAACCCTTCCACGCCGTCACCAAAGTATTCCTCGGTGGTCTTGCCCGAGTAGTAGCGGTTAGAGGAGTAGGGATACTGCCAGATCTCGAAGGGAATGTCTCCCTCGGGTCGAGCCAGGCCGATGACCTCCACCGACAGAGTCAGGGTCTCGGGGGTCTTCATGCCGTCGGCGGTGACCGTGACCGTACCCGTGTAGGTGCCGGGCAGGGCGTCGGCGGCGGTCTCGATCTGCAACCACACCGAGGCTACGGAGGAGGAGGGGAGATCGAAGGGCTCCGCGGAGTACAGCACGTCGGGGATGTACTTGCCCGTGTCGTGGGCCAGGACGGTCTTGATGAAATAGGGGGTGATCCTGCCGTCCAGCCTGTCGCCGTGGGTATTGGTCAGATCCCCCACCGTGACCTTGACGTTTGTGAGTGCCTGCCCCGCCGTCAGCAGATCCAGCTTGGCGTTGGCGGTATCATTCAGCCACGCGGCGGCGGTGAGGTCGGTGGATTCCTTGCCCGTGATCTTGTCGAAGAGGGCGTAGTAATCCTCCTGCTTGGTATGAGTGTTGCTGTCCCCCGCCATGGCGGTGAGGGGACCTACCAGTGGCTCGCGGACGGTGACGGTCACGGTATCCTGGAAGGAGCCGTCGGCGGGGGCTATCGTGACGGTGGCCTTGCCCACGGCCTTGGCGGTGATAGTGCCGTTCTTGTCCACCGTCAGCACCGACTCGTCCGAGGAGGTGAAGACGATCACGGGGATCTCGGTGGCGTACGCGGGGAGGATCTTGTAGGTGAGAGGGTAGGTCGTGCCTGCCTCCCGCGTCACCTTGTCGGCGGAGGCCTCCACCCCCGTGGCGGGAATGTCCGACGAGGTGGTGACCACGGCGTAGTCAATGGCGGCCTCGTGGGTGTTGCCCGCGGCGGGGTTCTTGTCGGGAATGAGCTGAACCGTCAGGGTATGCTCCCCGTCGGGGAGGGGGCCGCTCTCAAAGAGGAGGGCCTTCTCCACGCGGGAGGGATGGTAGAAGTCGATGACGCCCGCGTCCTTGCCGTCGATGGTGACCCTGGCCATGGCGCCCTCCGAGACCTTGTGGCCGTAGAGGTCGACGCGGGTACCCACGAAGCGGAAGGTCACGCCGGGGTAGTCCGAGCCGAAAACGGCGGTGGTGGTCCAATGCTCGTCCCCACCCTCAAAGCGGTTGGGGTAGCCCCCCTCGTGAACCCATTTGCCGAAGAACTCGAATTGGAAGAAGCCCTTGCCCGGCTCGCCGTCGTTGACGGTAAGGCGTCTGCCCTCGGCGGCGGACTTGGAGGCGGTGACCACGGCGTAGTCGATGCTCACCTCGTGCCCATTCCCCGCGGCGGGGTTCTTGTCGGCCAGCACCTCCATGGTGATGACGTGATCCCCGTCGGGGAGGGTGTCGCTCTCGTAGAGAAGCACCTTTTCCACGCGGGTGGGGCTATAGAGATCCACGGTGCCCACGTCCTTGCCGTCCAGCGTGATGCGGATGAAGGGGCTGTCGGCCACCTTGTGACCGTACAGCGCCACCTTGGTGCCCGAGAAGCGGAGGGTCACCGAGGGGTAATCGGTGCCGAACCGGTCGGCGGTGATCCAATGCTCGTCGCCCCCCACGAAGCGGTCGGGATAGCCGCCCTCGTGAACCCAGTTGCCTTTGAAATCGAATTGGAACAGCCCCGCGCCGGTCTCGCTGTCGTTGACCGTGAGTTCGGTGGTTCCGTCGGCGGCCAGGGCGGTGAGGGGGGGCACCACGCCGCCGCAGAGGAGGGTGGCGAGGGTAGCCGAGAGGAGACGGAGGAGGGTCTTGGCAGTCTTCATGGCGTTGTTCCTTTCTGGACTTTGTCATCAGGATGGCGCACATCCATCCGAGGGTAGGGGCGCACCTATGTGTGCGCCCTTGGTGGTGGACTTCGGGCGCACACGCAGGTGCGCCCCTACCTCATGTT
>JAFQOC010000517.1 GCA_017420845.1 Clostridia bacterium | reverse complement strand
CGAAGGATCAACTCGGGGATTTTCTCGGTCAGGGCTTGCGGGGTGGTGTCGGCGGTGATTTGAAATTCCGACTCACACAGAGTGATGATGCCTTGCTTTATGTCGATCATGGGATGCTCCTGTTTGTGCTGTAAAATGGTTCACCCGCGGATCATTCCGAACCGCACCTCGTCGGGAAGCTGTGCCCAGGACCCGAACTCCACACGAAACCAATCGGTCTCCATAATTCCAAAGGCATCGTAGCGCATCATGACCCGACGGCAGATCTCCATGATCTCAGACAGATCGGGACGCGCCATGAGCTCGGCGTACTGTGCGTCTGTGTGGGCAAAGACCTTCAGAACGGGGAAGCCGCTGTCATCATCCCATTGGCCGTAGACGCGGACTGACAGATCAAGGCTTGCGGACAGGCTCTTTTCAACCGCCGTACGGTGGAGCTCGAAGTAATGCCACAGAGCCAAAGGCTCGAAGCGCTCCAGGGTCACGACGTGAGCGGGGGTGTGGCTTGCGGCGGGTGGCTCGGACTTTCCGAACAGCCTTTTCCACATAGAGGGCTTGGCGGGAGGCGAGAAAGTCGGCTTTTCACGGGCAGGGACGGGGTGATAGGCTGCTTCGTGCTCATCGCAGATTCGGAAGTAGAGCTCGAATATTTCCTCGGCGCGGGGCTCGTCGGTCAGGTGCTCTGCCGTGTCGAGCTCGTGAAGCCCATGGGGGCTCTCTGTGCGGTAAAAGATATGCAGGCAGTTCTGCTCGGCGGTCTCGGTATAGTAGGTCGCCACGGCATCGTAACCGCAGGTCTCACGCAGAGCGGCGTGAAAGTCCTCGGCCACGGGGGAGTTCTGTATTGTACCCGTGGTAAAAATGGAGGGAATCGGTGTACGGGTAGGGAAGCTGATCGGTTGGCTCATGACGGCGTGCCTCCGTCAGTCGGCGTTCTTAATCGCCTCAGCACAGTACCAGTCCCCCTCAATCTGCGTCAGGGTCACCTTGCACTCGGGATGGTACTTGCCCGCCTCCACGGCCTCCTTGCCCCCATCGCTCTTGCAGTACACTAGAGACAGGGTCTTGTCGGTGGCCGCCATGCGGGGGATGAAGACCACCGCGTCCTTGGAGTAGGCGGGATTGTAGATCACCGAGCCCGCGAACTTGACCTTCACCAGACGGACGGCGGACTCATCCTTGCACTCGCTCCACGCACCGCCGATCTTGTCCTGCTTTTGGACGAAGAACTCCATGGTGCCCTTGTCGTAGTCCACCATGCGGTTGGAGTAGTTATAGGCCAGGTAGCCGGGGTTCTTGATCATGTGCGTGGCCAGAGCCTCCAGAGCGCCCTCATTGCCCTCGTAGAACTTGGTGATCTCGTTGGCGGGGGCATCGGCGGAGGGGTTGAGGATGTAGCCGGGATCGTCGTCGGGATTCTTGCGGCAGGATGCGGCCGTCAACAGCATGAGTGCGGCGAGGGCGATGAGCAGAATGCGGATCAGGGTGGTTTTCATGTTTTTTCTCCTTGATTGTGTATGGTAGGGGATCAGGACATTTCCAGCATCAGGAACACAATGCCGAGGACAGCCGTGACAAGGGTCATAATCAGGCCGCCCTTGAAGCGGGAGTCCGAGGTCACGTAGCAGTCGGCGGGGGCCTGTATGTTGTAGTTGACCCACACCTCGTTGCCGAGGGTGGAGGGATGGCAGGGCTTTTGTCCGTAGGCGAGGTAGTCGGCGCCGTCCACGGCAAAGCGGATCACGGGATAGCGGGCATTTTGGCGGATGCGGGGACGGCGGGTCACAGTCTCCACGGTGCCCAGGATCGCCCCCCTGCACCGCTTCCGTCTTTTGCCCTCAAAGACCGTCAGCCGCAGGCAAAACACCGAAAGACCGATGACGAGCAGACTCACAGCACCGTACTTTTCCAGAATTGCCAGCACCAGCGCGGCCACCCATAAAAGAGCGGTCAGCCCGTACAGAACCCACTCCCAGACATGGGGACGGCGGTACAGGGAACGAACGGGGGTGGTGTCGGTGGGTCGTCCGTCCAGCTCGTTGAGAAATTCCCAGCGGTCGGGCTTTTTCTTGGAATTTTTCATGTTGTACTCCTTATGTCCGTGTTTGCCTCAATCAAACAGGCCTCTCCGCTCGGGGCGCACCGTATCGGGGTCGAGGGGATCGTAGCTGATGGTGTAGAGATCCCCCACCGCGTCGCGGGAGCAGGAGACCGACAGCTCCACCGTGTGGGTCACTCCTCCCACCTCGAACTCCACAATGGGATGGCGGGTGGAGGACTTCCCCGACCTGCGGCGCACCGTGTCGATGCAGAAGGCGGTGGTGCGCTTGGTACAGCGGAGCTTCAGCTCTTGGCTCTTGAAGACCTCGCTCAGGATCAGGGACGGGATCATGAGAAGGAAGACGGGGAGAATGATGGTCGGAGATTGGGTAGCGACGCCGCCGAGAAACAGGATGCCGATGATGACGAAGGTCAGAATCTTACAGATCTTGGAGGCCAAGCCGAATTTTGCCGCTCTCTTCCGCTCGGGGGAGTTGGGATCGGGCATGGAGGTATCCTCACGGGGCTCGGGCTTGGGGGGATTGGTTGAGAAGGCCTCGGGATTCTGATACCAGGGCTTCTCGGCAGGCTCCTCCTCGCTGTAGTCGGGCTTCGCCGTGTAGCTCTCCTCGCTGTAGTCGGGCTTCGCCGTGTAGCTCTCCTCGGTGTAGTCGGCCTTCTCGGCGTAGCTCTCCTCGCTGTAGGCGGGCTTTTCGGTGATCGGCTCCTCTACCTCCCGTTCAATGGGATTGCCGAAGGGATCGAAGGTCACGTTATCGGGGATCACCTCCCCCACCGCCAGGCCCGAGTGGGGCAGGAAGAACACGCGGTAACGGTGCAAAGGGGAGATGTGACCCATGTGGAGCAGGTGTACCTTGTGGGTCAGCTCGTCCTCAAAGAGCACGTAAGCCCCCCGCCCCGACTCGGTGTTCTTGCGGTGGGTACCCGACTTGATGCGGCCCACGGCCTCGCTGAGATTACCGTCACGGAGCGTTCCCGCGTCGCGGAGCAGGCTTATGACGGGGATCAGAGGACGGCCCGCCACAAAGCCCAGGACCAGGGGGTAGAACAGAAGGAGCAGACCGTCGATCAGCCCCGACTTCATAAACAGCACGTACAAGGCCAGCAGACCCATCATAAAGGCAGGCAGGATGAACGCGCCCTTTTTGCCCTTCCTGTACAGGGTCCTTTCAATGACGTATTCCACCGCCGCCAGCGCGAGACCGACCCACGCGGCGGCCACCCAGCGGAGGGCTTGTCCGTTGTTGATCATATTGCCGACGACCAGAAAGGCCGTAGCGGCCACCGACAGGGCGGCGATACCGATGTAGCTCCACAGGGTCCTATTGTAGAGCTTGCGGAGAGATTGTACTTGGCTTTCGGAATGCATAGTCATGTCCTTTCTCGGGTAAAAATCACAGCGGGATACAGCTCAAAAGGAGAACGGTCAGAAACAGCTCCCCGATCCCCCAGACGATCCCGCCTACGATGGCGAAGACCATCCCGCCCTTTGGCAGCTCCTGGGTGGCCTCGTGAGGATCATCGGGGTTGAAGTAGACCCAGATCTCCTCCCCCGGCTTGTAGCTCTGCCGTCCCACGTTGCCCTCCACGCGGTAGGACTTCCCGCCGATCACATAGGAGATCACGGGAAGGACCCCCACCTTGGGATGGCGGACGGTGCCTATCACCCGCCCCGCCACGTACTTGGTACAGCGGGCGCGCTTGGTGCGCATGACGACGTAGGAGGAGAGAAAGATCTGCCCGAAGCCCAGCAGAAAGAGGGTGAAGAGCATACCTTCCTCCCGCAGAAGAAGCCCCACGGCCGCGGCGGCCAGATCCGACAGAACGGCGACAATAAACAGCAACCGCCGTACCGCAACGGGAACGGGGGGCTTCACCTCAGCGTCGCCGATGTAGGGGGCGGAGCGGTTTTCGTTTTCAAGCATTGGTTTTTCCTTTCAGAGAGAGGGAATGGTGCAAATTTGGGTTTATCGCTTCGCGCTAAACCCAAGTGAAATGCGCTTGCGCGCGTGAAATATGCGCTGAAGCGCATGTGAAATACTCGCAAGCGAGTGTGAAATTTGCCCTTCGGGCAAGTTGAGGTGCAGAACCTTCGGT
>JAFQOC010000516.1 GCA_017420845.1 Clostridia bacterium | reverse complement strand
GCGTTTGTGCAGGGGCTTCGCCCCTGCACCCCTTTGCATTGCCGTGATCCAACGCACCGATAAACTGCAATTTACTGTTCTTCCTTCTCGGTAAAGTCTACCCCACACTTCTTACAGATCGGCTCGATCACCATGACCCCGCACAGCGGACACATGAGGTTCTCGTCATCCCTCTGCGGATGGGCCTTGACGAGGATCTTGGCGTTCTTGTAGAAGCGTACCCGCTCGCCGATGTCGAAGTAGCGCTCCCAGATCTCCTCGGTGTCACAGGGAATCTTTTCAATGTACCCGTCGTCGGTCTGCACCGTCCAGACACATTTAGTGGCCATAGCAACTCTCCGATCGAAGGGGCTTTTCCCGAATTTGGTGTACTTGACCACCTCCCGATCCACTACCTTCCCCGTCCATTCCTTGGAGAAGGTGTAGGGGAATATGCGAGTCCGCCACAGAATAATCACATATAGGATGATGGACATACCCATGCCGATCTGGCGATTCCGGGTGGAATGGTAGAGGGGATTGGAAATAAGGGTCAGAAGCAGAATGGCAACGCCGATGGCCAGCATAATGAGCCAGCGAAGCGCCACCTTTTGCCAAATACGGCGGCGAATGGGGACAACACGGCGGGCGTGGCCGTACTTCTGGGGGGTGTTGGGCTTAACCTTGTCGGGGGTAGAGATGTCGGGAGTCTGTTTCATGGTATGGCTCCTTTCGATGTATGGGTAAAGGAATCAGCGGCGGATGCGGCTCGCATTCCAGCTCTTGTGCGAGTACAGACGGCAAAAGTAATGGAAGCAGAACAGGATGGCCATGGCGAGGAGCAGTCCTACCCAGGCGTTCTGGAAGGGCTGGAAGAAGCCCATGGCGCCTATGAAAAAGACCTCAAGAAACCACGCCTCACCGTAGCCGAAGCCCATGCCCGAGGAGGCGAGGGCGGCGGTATAAAAGCCGGCGGGGAGGAGCCACAAGAAGGCGGTGACGACGGTGCAGATAATCGCCTCGGTCAAGGCCAGCTTGCGATAGCGGGCAAAGCCCTCTGCGATATTTCCTTCACCACGAACCTCCACCGAGGTTGCGGCCAGAAAAGCCCGCTTGCGGTCACCGTTCTTGAAGTAGAACACCGACATGACGATGGCGATGACCAGAAGGGTCACCAGAGAAAAGCCGAACATAACAAAACGGTATTCGGGCTCATGCTCGTCTCCCAGCATCTGATTCTCCACGGGACTCATGATCATGACGTACAGAAGCCAGGTAACGGCGTGGTAAATCAGCATAAAGAACAGAGTCTTCACCCCCGTGCGAACATGGTTGGGCTTTTCGGGGCGGTAGGCAGGGGCGTGGGATGGGGTGTTGTCGTTGTACATGGCGGTCTCCTTATGAATAGGTGAAATAGTGGATGAGACATTCGGGGCGGGGAGCTATGCCAGAGTCACTGCGGAGGGATACAATTCTGTCTGCCGCACTCTACGAACACATCGCGGCAGGCATAGAAGCGATCCCGCAGAATGGGGTCGTCCCGCAGAGGAGCAAAGGCGGGGTGGGCGAACTGCTCCCTCATGTGATCGGGCTCGTAGCGCAGACCGAACAAGGCGGCGCAGGTGGTATCCAAGCCCTCCAAACCGGGGGTGCGGTAGGAGATGGGGGTATCGGGGGGCAGGGCGCGGGTACGGCTCACCAGATTGGCGGCATCCTCTAAAATGAATATAGCTTCATCTACCTCCCCCTTAGCAGACAGGGCGCAGGACAGGGTGATGCCCGCCCACACCCGCTCGTCGATCCAACGGTCGGTTCCTCCCTCCCCCGCCACGGGATGAGCCGCCGTCAAAGGGGAGTCGGTCATGGCGGCGATCATGCGGAGGATGGTTCTGGCCCCCGCCTCGTTCTCGGCGGGATCAAAGGGAAGACATTCGGTATCGCTGACCGTCATGCGGGTCATGCCGCGGCGAAGGTAGCCCAGCTGGACGATCCTGCGCTGATGCAGGCACTTTTCGGTCTCCCCGCGGGTGCGGTATCGATGCTCCAGAAGCTCGTCCCAGCATTCCTCCAAAATATTGTAGTCGTACATGAGGGACATGACCTTGTCCTCGTCCTCGGCGCAGATGAGCTGGCGGATGGCCAGGGCGCGGATGTAGGGAATGGCACAGCTGCGCAACAGCTCTGCGGTGAGTTGCCGCTTTTCCTCTATGGAAGGAACCTCCGCGCAAAGCTTGAGGAATAGGTATGCGTCCTCGGGAAAATTCCGATGCATCATGCGCAGATGGCTGACTCGCGCGTGGGGATCGGTGATGGTCTTGAACTTATTCCAGTCCCGCATGAGGGACTCCTTCTGATCCTCAGCGGTACTGCCCAGCAGGTAGTCCACCGTCACCCCAAAGAGAGACGCAATGGAGGGGAGTAGCTCGATATCGGGGTAGGTGGTCTCGTTCTCCCAACGGCTGACAGCCTGATAGGACACCCCCAGCCGATCCGCCAGCTGAGCCTGGGTCAGTTGGCTATCCTGGCGCAGTCTTTTGATATTTTCAGCGATCCGCAAATTCATTTTCACAGACTCCTTGGATAAAAATAAAAACATTTCGCACTTATGTCTCGATACGTTTATTATATCAAAAAGACCGTTTGCCGTCAACATCGTTTTAGTTGAGGGGAACTGTTAAAAAGTGAGAATTACCCGAGCGTGACCGTGGCATCCACGAGGTTTACCGCGGGATTCGCCTACTTTTGACGTTTTGGAGAATTTGTTTTATTTTGTTTTCGGTTCGCTTGATTGGTTTTCACATTTATTATACACCATTTCGCGGGATTTGTCAATAGGTTTTGGAGAATTTCGGTTGTTTTTTTCAAAAAACCAGAGAGGCTGAATGGGACGTAGCGGTTCAGTTCGCTTTCAAATTTGGGTTTATCGGTGCGTT
>JAFQOC010000515.1 GCA_017420845.1 Clostridia bacterium | reverse complement strand
TCCACGAAGGAGGGAATGTCGATCAGCTCCTCCATGCGGGTGCGGTCACCGCTCAGAATCGCCTCGTGACAGGCGAGGAGATGGGCGCGGATCGCCGCCGTTTCACGCTCGGTATACACCTCGCTTTTGATGACCCACTCCACTTCGGCTCTCATGTCGGGCAGATAGAAGTAGGTCAAGCCTTCACGGGCATTGGATTCAATATCCCCTCGGAAATCGTATTCCAGCAGATACCCCACATCCGCGGGGTCGGTAGAGGCTCTGTCGTCTATGTCCACGCGGTCGCCGTCCACCTCGATCTGCTCGGTGAGCAGGTACAGCCCGCGGTAGTCCCCGTTGAGGTACAGCTCCACCCACGTATAGTCGGGGACGTAGGGCAGGGTACCCATGCGCCGCGCCAGATCCCAGACCAGATGATTGCGCAGGGCGGAGGCGTCGTTCTTGCAGGAGATCAGCACCCAATCGCGGTCACGCTCCCCCTCTCTGTGGGGCAGAAGAGCGGCACTCTCCTCCAGCTTGACGCGGTAGGAGTTCTTGCTTTTGTAGTCCGTCAAGTCCTCACTGTACTGAAAGGAGGAATGACCCCGCCCCCGTATGGAGCAGGGAAGGGTGACATTCTCCTCGAAGGACGAGTCGGCGGTGGGGTACACCGTCAGCGTGGCCTTGATATACTGCGCACGGGAGAGTATGAGTGCCTCACCCTCGGTCACTACCGACAGAACGGGGATGGGGCGGGTGTCCGCGGAGGACGGGGGCAGAGTCAGGGGCGGAGGAGCCATGTCCTCGGGGGGAGCGGTGGTGTCGGGCGGGATGGTCGTGATCGCATCGGGGGGAGCGGTGACCTCAGTCTCGGGCGGTCTTACCCGACAGCCTGCCATCCAGAGCAACAGACTGCACAGCAGGAGCGCCCAGCCCAAGAGCCGCCCATATCGCGGTTTGATATGTTTCATGTCAGATCCTTTCTGATCGTCGTGTCTCTGCCTATATAGACGATGATTTTGGCCCAATCTCACGCCCAATCGGCATTGTTTACAAAAAGTTCAAATTTCCACTTCCAAAAGGGGACCGCCCACCCTTCAGTACCTCGGTTTTTGGGCGAATTTCACTTTCCCCCTTGCAAAAATCCCCAAAACATGATATGATATAGGAAAGAAACACTCCAAAGAGGAGGACATCCCATGAATACCATGAAGCTCCCCATTTCCGACCTCTCCTACCTGTCCGTAGGCCTCCCCGACGAGGTCAAGATGTACCACTTCTCGGGGGATTTCGCCGGTGAGATCGCCGCCATTGACCGCTGGCTCACCCGCCCCGTCCCCGTGCCCGACTGCCTGCGCAAGCGCCTGGAGATCCAGCGCATCTTCGCGGTACAGCTTTTGGACGACTACCCCCTCACCAGCGCCGACGTGGTGGAGGGCATCCGTACCCGCTACCCCGCCGCCGACTCCACCGCTCTGTACACCTTCATCGCCTCGGGCAACGTGGACTATATCCTGAAAAACGGTGAGATGCGCTTCCAGCATCAGGCCATCTCCAACATCTTCAAAACCCATACCCACGACCTGGAGCGGATGTATAACCCCGACTACGCACCCGCCAATACCGCCGCCGCCGAAGTCCCCGAGACCATCCGCATCATGCGGGATAAGGGAAGCCGAGCCTTCCGCTACGAGGTGGAATACTGGATGAAATTAGAGCCCCACGCCGAAAAGCCGGGGGAGACCCTCAAGATCTGGTTCCCCTACCCCGTGGCCTGCGAGAGCCAGCCCGAGGACGAGATCAAGCTCCTGTCCTCCTCCCACCCCGTCACGGTCACAGGCACCGTCCACCGCGCCGCCTACATGGAGGTCCCCTGCGAGGCAGGGGCTACCTACTCGGTGCGCTACTCCTTCGTCAACCGCGCGGGGTACACGGCCGTAGACCTGAACCGTACTACCTGCCCCCCCGCGGGCGAGGGCCTCACCCCCGAGGAGCTGGCCTACTACACGGGCGAGCAGTACCCCCACATCCGCTTCACTCCCTTCATCAAGGGTCTGGCCGCCCAGATCGCGGGGAACGAGACCGACCCCCTCCGCCTGGCCCGCCGTGTCTACGATTACATCTGCGAGCACATCCGCTACTCATACGTCCGCGATTACCTGCTCATTGAGAACATCCCCGAGTTCGTCCTCATGAACGGCTACGGCGACTGCGGCACCATGGGTCTGGCCTTCATCACTCTCTGCCGCGCCCTGGGCATCCCCGCCAAGTGGCAGTCGGGCTCGGCCTGCTACCCCGACTCCATCGGCAGCCACGATTGGGCTATGTTCTACGTCGCCCCCTACGGCTGGCTCTACTGCGACCCCTCCTACGGCGAGGGCGCGGCCAGAGCAGGGAACGAGATCAGACGCGACCACTACTTCGCCAACCTCGACCCCTTCCGCCTGGTGGCCTCCAACCAGTTCCAGCAGCCCCTCACCCCCGACAAGGCCTTCTGCCGTATGGATCCTTACGATAACCAGAGCGGGGAAGCCGAGTATGAGGACGAGAACATCTTCTTCGAGGACCGCGACTGCGGAAGACGGGTGGTCTGTGCCGAGGAGATCGAGTGAGATACACGCCGAGCAAGCTCGGCCGATACAAGATACAAGATAGAACCCAGCCTGAAAGGAAACACCATGGAATCCATTGTCAAGCATATCCGCATTTCCATCACCTCGGAGCGCTACGAGGTAGCCGCCTCCCTCTTTGATTCTGTCTACGGCGATCTGGCCGAGCAGGTGGGGGGCAACGTTCCCCCCACTCCCATGTCTCCCGCCGAGGAAATGCTCATGGGAATTTTCTCGGATGATCTCTCGGATGATTACTTTGTTAAGCCCGCTGACCCCGCCGTCACCCGGGCCAAGGCTACGGGCACCGAGACCGACGCCATTGAAAAGATCGATCTGATCACTGAGGGCCTTTTGACCGTCACCCCCGACGCCGCCTTTGCCGAAGATCCCTCCTATACGATTGCCGTCAGCTATGACGAGACAGAACTGACGGGCATGGCGGGGGCTCGCTCCACCGTCACCTACCGCACCGGTGACCGGGGGCTCGTTACCATGATCCGCTCGGGGCTGGTTTCCACCGCCATGACCTTCAAGGCTCACCACCGCGCCATCTGCACCTACGAGACCCCCTATATGCCCTTCTCCATCGGCATCCACGCCCTGACCGTGGACAACCGCCTGGATACCGAGGGGGTGCTCAAGCTGGACTACATCATCGAGATCAAGGGCGCGAGGGCCGAGCGGTGCGAGATGACTATGAAGATCCAAGAGGATCCGAACGCGTGATGCAGGAGTATGGCTCATGAATTATGACTTACTGTTGACGGCCATGATGGCAAGCCATCTGCGCGGGGTCCTCAGATCGGGGCGGGCGACCCCCTTCGCGCCGCCTCCGAGGTTTGATGGTTATCACCTTGTTTTCGAGTGCGCTCCCCACAGCTTCAAAAGCAAGTTTCGACGTGCGCCCATTATTACGGTGGATGATTGGGTACAATACGAGCTGACCTGCGGCTTGACCGACGCGACTTTGTGGCGGCCTCTTGCGGGGGAGGAGTATCACCTGTACGGCTTTGCCGGCTATGGCTCCAAGGCCATCATCTGCCGTTACAAAAACGGCGACGCGGCGGCTTTTGTACCCAAAAGCATACCGAATTCCGCGGAACAGACCTGGACATATCGCTACACCGAGAATCACCTGGTATCCTACGATGTTCCCGGGGATGCTTATCACGACAATACCGCCGACTTCGGTGCCATTCTGGAGGAGATCGCCTCCTTCGCGGAGGAGATCGGTTTTCCGTGGTTCGCGGAACGCTACCGCGAAGCCCGCGCCATCCTGACGGGGGATCGTCCCTGTGATCCCGACCTCCCCCTGCCCCATATGAGTGAGGTGGGAAAGCGGCTTCTCAACGCCGCCAACGTGGCCGACCTGTTCGGCTGTATGGGCTCCTGGAATGATTCGCCGCCATACTATGCCCGCGAAAAGGGGCGAACCGAAGATTATGAACGACTCTCGGACTCTCTGTTTTCCGAACTCCGCATGGCGGTTCTGTACGCCGCCAATCACCCGTAAAGTATCTCCCCAAGGAGGATTTTTCCATGAGTGAAAAGACGTTCCCCAACATCATCGACGTCCCCGGCGGTCTGGAAAACCAGACCATGTGCTTCATGACCGACGACCGCATCACCCGCAAAAATTTCGTGGATCTCCGCCTGCTGGTGGACGATAAGACGGTGCTGAGGAACCCCCACAAGGGCTGGTTTTGGCACTTCATCGACAACGGCTACGGCCGCCCCCCCTACCGCGACGGCTACGAGGACGACCCCGTGCTGGACTTCCCCGGCCTCAACCACCTCTACCTCCGCTTCGACTGGGGTGACGTGGAAAAGGAGGAGGGGGTCTACGACTTCTCCTATCTCGATGAGATCATGGACAAGTGGGGGGCCTACGGTTATACCTTCGCTCTCCGCGCCGTGACCTACGAGGGGGAACCCGCTCTCAATCATGCCACCCCCGCCTACGTTTTTGAAAAGGGCGCGCGGTGCTATGAGCTGGAGAACGGCAAGCTCCAGCCCGACTTCTCCGATCCCATCTTCCTCCATCACCTGGAGAGCTTCCTCGCCGCCCTCGGCGCAAAGTACAACGGCGACCCCCGCAGTGAACTCATCGACGTGGGTACCATCGGCACTTGGGGAGAGGGACACACCGTGGAGGGGGACGGAGTCATCTACCCCCTGGAGGTGGTGAAGAAGCACTTCGACCTCCACTGTAAGTATTTCCCCGACACCTTCGTAGTCTGCAACGACGACCACCTGGTGGGCCGCATCCCCAACGGCCAGCGTGAAGTGCAGGATGTGCTGGACTACGCCAACGCCCGCGGCATGGGCGTCCAGGACGATTCCATCTGC
>JAFQOC010000514.1 GCA_017420845.1 Clostridia bacterium | reverse complement strand
TACGGGTTTCAATTTTCATTAAAATGGACAAAACCGAAGGTTTTGCACCTGAACATGCCGAAAGGCATATTTCACTTGCGCGTAGCGCAAATTTCACACCGCAGGTATTTCACACGCCGCAAGGCGTATTTCACTCAAATTTGGGTTTAGCGCGGAGCGATAAACCCAAATTTGATGTATGGCAGAATCGTTACGTTTCCTTTTAGGGATGATCACTTTTTGACGGTATAGAGCAGGATCTTGCTCTCATACTGACCGGGAATGGTCACGGTCAGACCGGTCTCAACCAGCGTTTTACCGCTGATCTCCCGAGTCTCCTTGGTGTCGATATCGGTCACGGTGTAGACCGCCTCGGTGTCCAGCCCCTCCAGAGGATAGCAGGAGGTCACGCAATTCGATCCCGCGCGGCGGAAGGCCATGACCATGCCGTCCCCCTCCTCGGGGCGGTCGTAGCGGTAGGCCGCCCAGCCGCCGTGAGCGTAGCTCCAGCCCCCGTTCTCCAGGGGGTAGAAGTCACAGGAGAAGAAGTGGCGCAGGGAGCGGTACTCCTCGCACATCCCCTTCATCCAAGCGAAGACCTCCTCGGTGGGCTCGGGGCGGTCGGGACGGTCGGTCCACCACCAGCTGCCCACGTAGGCGGGGGCGTAGGAGCTGCGGGTGGCGTAGGTGTTGCCGGGCTGCTTGCATACACCGCCCGAGCAGGGAACCAGACGGTTATAACCGAACATCTGGGTCTGGATGGCGTCGGCATCCAGATCCGCCTCGCAGAAGGCGTCGGTACGCCAGATGGGGATGGTTCTTGTCAGGGACTCGGCATCAATGCGGCGGCCGCCCGAGGCACAGTTGTCGATGACCAGATCGGGGTACTTGGCTCTGAGATCGTCCCACAAGCGGTAGAGGTTCATGATGTACTTGATCTCGTTCATACCCCCGCGGTCCATCTCGTCGGTGATGCGCCAGGACTGGAGAGGCTCCATGTTGAAGTCCTGTCGGAAGCACTTGATGTCCAGATCGTCGATGAAGCGGCAGATCACCTCAAAGAGGTACTCCCGCACCTCGTCCTTGTCCAGACGGAGGAGGAGGTAGAAGCCGTCCAGGGGATACAGCCAATCGGGGTGCTGTACCGCCAGATCGGTCCCGGGGTAGGCACGCTCGGGCTCCATCCACAAAAGGAACTTCATGCCCATGTCGTGTACGGTTTTCACCACGTCCTTCAGCCCGTCGGGATGCTCGTCGGGGCGGACCTGCCAGTTGCCTACCTCCTTGTACCAATCAGCGGCACCGGGAGTACCGCCTTTGCCGTACCAGCCCGCGTCGATCCAGTAGTAGTCGGCCTTGACGCCGTGCTCGCGGTACTTATTCAAATGGTACAGATGCCGCTCGGTGGTGAGTCCCATGCCCTCCAGAGCGAAGGGGAACTGCTCGGGGGTAAAGGGACACAGCTCGTGCTTGATGAGACGGCGGAGCTGATTACTGCCCTGCACGCGGGTGCCCTCAAACTCCATGAGGAGAATAGAGGAGGTGCGGATACGCTCACCGGGATGGAGCTTGAAGGCGGTGTATTCCAGACCGCTCTTGATTTCCAGGGTATCCCCCTGGGTGTGGGCGAAGCGGGCGTGCCACTGACCCGACCAGCCGATGACGGCCATGAGACCGCGGCCGGGGGTGTAGAACTCAAAGAAGGGCATCTGACCGCTGGAGGAGCGGCCCCCCATGGGATGGAAGGAGCGGGAGGCACCCGGACCCAGCTTGGTTTCGTGAACCTTGCACTCCTCGGCGATGCGGTCGGAGTACAGGTAGGCCTCGTAGCCCGCGCAACCGTCGGTGTTGTAGAGGGAGAGGGGCGGGGTCTTGCCCGAGGCGTTCGCGAAGCACCAGGTGGCGTCACAGTCCTGAATGTCCGAGATCAGACCGCTGTCGTGCTCGCCTGTGTTTTCAAACCAAAGCGTCCATTTGACGGCGTTGTAGGCAGGGAACTCCTCGATGTGCAGTTCCACCCGCAGGCCGTCCCGGTATTCGTAGAGTCGTCCGTACTCGGTGGGGGTTACCGTGACGTCCGCCAGGTTAAAGGGCTTCTTGTTGTAGGTAAATGAAAAACGCGGAATTATGTTCATACGGGTCTTCCTTTCTTGTGGATTTCGTAGGGGAATGTCTTGTTACTTGTATTGTACCATGCTTTTCGTTTTTTTTCAACGATTATTCCGAAATATGAGAAAATTGTCCATTACAAACAAACTAATCCGCACAAATTCCGAAATCGCGTATTTTTTATGGACTTGTCGAGTCGTTTTATGTCGAACCGCGTTCCGACGGCATATCCTGTAATGGTGCTTCACCAAATTCAAAAGGGAGGTAATCGTATGAACAGGCAATATCCGTTTGCGCGTAACACCGCGAACCGTCATAACAGTCATAACCGAAACCAATATGAGCAAAACGGCGGCAATCAGAACAACTGCAATCAGAACAACTGCAATCAAAACAACTGCAATCAAAACAACTGCAATCAAAACAACTGCAATCAGAATAACGGTCATCAAAATAAGTGCAGTCCGTGCAATTGCGGCGTTCAGAAGCCCTGCTGTGACAACGACAAAGACAAGAATCCCTGTATCGTCTGCCCACCCGGACCTCAGGGTCCCGTCGGTCCCCAAGGACCTGCCGGAGACACGGGCCCGCAAGGGCCGCAGGGGCCTGCCGGTGCCATCGGCCCCGTAGGACCTCAGGGACCTATGGGCTTGCAAGGCCCCGCCGGTGATACCGGTCCCGCAGGACCCAGAGGACCCGAAGGAGCCGTCGGCCCCGTAGGACCTCAGGGACCTATGGGCTTGCAGGGCCCCGCCGGTGATACCGGCCCCGCAGGACCCAGAGGACCCGAAGGAGCCGTCGGTCCCATTGGCCCTCAAGGACCCATCGGCCCCCAGGGTCCCATGGGCGATACAGGCCCCGTCGGCCCCCAGGGTCCCGCAGGTGCGACCGGTCCCATTGGCCCCCAGGGTCCCGTCGGTCCCCAAGGCCCTGCGGGCGATACGGGCGCGCAAGGTCCCCAAGGGCTTCCCGGCGGC